>DEBW01000076.1:824-3267 GCA_002348905.1 Ruminococcus flavefaciens
ACTACGGCCTGGAATATACTTGCGGAAATATCCTCACGCTTTGCTCCCTGATTGAGAAGCGGCTGTATGTCTGACTTGGCAAACACACCGCAGCGTGAAGCGATAGGGTAGATCTTTTCAGCTTCGAGAGCAAGTCTGTCAAGTTCATCGGTAGTGATGCCGAGAAGGGTAGCCATCTGGTCGATGAACGCACCTGTACCGCCGGCACATGAACCGTTCATACGCTGTTCAACACCGCCGGTGAAAAAGATTATCTTTGCATCCTCACCGCCGAGTTCGATAACGACGTCAGTATCAGGATAGCTTTCCTTAACTGCAATAAATGCCGCATTTACCTCCTGCACAAAAGGAAGCTCAGCTGCATTTGCCAGACCAAGTCCGGCAGAACCGGTAACAGCAAGTCTGAATGATGCATCCGGATATTCATTCTTTATTATTTCCATCTGCTCAGCGACAGTTTCCCTTACCTTTGAAAAATGGCGCTGGTATTTTGAATATATTATCTTTTTGTTGTCATCGGTAATAACTGTCTTGACAGTCGTAGAACCTACATCTATTCCTAAACAGTAATTCATTGATCTACCTCATCTGAAAAAATTATAGTTATAATCAGCCAAATTATATTATAACATTTATTCGTCCTGTTTAAAAGGGTTTTCAGCAAATTTTCACCTGAATGAAAAGTGTAAAATTACGTCTGCTGTTATCCATATTACACCCCACTATTTCTTAGAAATTGTTTTCGAAAAACCCATATTAAGCATAGGTATCGCACCATACTTGCCGGAAATATAGCATTTTTCGAAATTTTCCTCTTTGCGTACACTCTTTATTTCCGCCAGTGAGTACAGATCAGTATAACGCTCCGATTTTTCCATTTCCGTGAACCAGATCTGATCTCTACGGAAAATATCAAGATTAAGCAAACCTGTTTCATGTGTTGTGAAAATGATCTGTGCCGCTGAATTATGAGAACTGTTTGTAAAATACTTAACTATCTCATATACTATGGATTCATGAAGATTAGATTCAAGTTCGTCACATACAAGAACTTTTCCGTTTTGAATTATATCTATAAACGGACATAACAATCCAAACAGTTTACGGACACCTGTTGATTCTTCTATCATCAGATCTGTTTCAAATTTATCATAAATAATTCTCGCCGAAATAGCATCTACACTTGTCTGAAGCAGCGCTCTTTTAAATTCATCAGATAAAAAAGGCGGCAGTTCAGATAACTCTATTTTTTTCTGATCGATCTTTACATCAATATCCTTAATGCCCATTCCAAGACCGTTCATAAATGATATCATTTTTTTCTTCATTTCTTCGTTAGTGTTCATCTGATATAAAGAATAATTCATCCAGTTCTCCTGGTTTGCAGAATTATAGACCACTAATTCATTATTAAAGAAATTAAATGCAGTAAGAACTTCATCAACAGATGTAAAATTAGCCGCACAGGATAATAAAAGTCTGTTGGACTTCAGTACATCTTTGCAGGCATTGAATTTTCCTTTGAATTTGCTTCCGATAGTAAACTCATCGTATTCCCTGTCAAAGATCTTAGCCTGTCTTCCATTTGGAAAATAATACAGATACTCCTCTTTAACAATCATCTTTTCCAAAGTAAATCCAAAAACAAATCTCGTGTCATTGACGATAAACTGAATCTGATATGAACTCTCACCATTTACGTTTCCTAATTTATGAGGAAACTGCCTTATACCATGACCAAGCTGATTATTTATACTTGTGATCACTGTATTTTTTACAAACGCAACAGCATCAATAACATTACTTTTACCTGATCCATTAGCACCATATATAACGGCGGATTTAAGCACTTTTAAGCCAGATATATTTACTATGTTGTCTTCAAAAGCATTATCACTTCCAGCTATTGCCGAAAGAACGATTTTTTCTCTTATTGACTTATGATTAGAACAGGAAAACTCCAGTAACATACAAAGAACCCCTTTCTATATTCTGATTATTATTAATATAATAGCACCTTAAAATGATTTTTGTCAAGCGTTTTTGAAGAGTTTTACGCAAATGAGACATTTAAATTTGCTGGTGTGTCATTTCAAGCATATCATTTTAATTGATGTTATTATGAACTGAATACAAAAAATAAGCCGGACACTTCCGCAGAATATGTCCGACATCTTATTTAAAATAGTTGACGAAATGCTGCCCGTTTCCTGACAGAAAAATGAGTGGCAGAACAGACCTTTGAAGAAATTCTACGCTTTCCTGTTTGTTGACTGTCTGTATGTCAACATAAGAAAAGAGAATGAAAGAAAGAACTGTGCCGTTTATGTTGTTCTTGGTTATGATGTCAATGGTGTAAAAGACATTCTTGGAATATGGATTGGTGAATCTGAAGGTAAGCATTACTGGATGCAGATTTTTGATGAGATCAAAGGCAGAGGTG
>DEBW01000078.1:0-20006 GCA_002348905.1 Ruminococcus flavefaciens
TCATACCAGCTCATAAAATGTGAGCGGTAAAGTGCAGGCTCGAATTCCTCTTTTGTTATCGTGCCGCTGCTGTCAATACACAGAATATCGCCTTCAACGCAGTCAATCTTGTTGCTGTTGAATCTGCCGAGACAGGTCTTACCGAGGGCTTTTTTCATTATGCTTTCGGTAGATGCATAGACGTAAAGTCCAAGTGACTGGAAGTGGAGCAGGTACATCGGATTGCTCCCTTTTATAATGTATAAGCTGTTGTCCTGATTGAGAACGGTGAAAGTGAAATTTCCTTGTACTGCCTCAGCCATGTCTCTGAGACTGTCGAAATCCAGCTTTCCCTGCTGTTCGATAAGCTGCACAGCTATATATGAATCTGTTTCAATATGCGTATCAGGAAGCTTTTTGTCTCTGCGAAGCGTATTGTCATTGTAGAGAACGCCGTTATGTGCAAAAGCGAACTCCTTGTCAGCATGACCTGCGAACGGGTGATTGTTGTAGTTTTTCTTCTTATCCCCCTGAGTCGCAAATCTTGTATGCCCCATGATAGCTTTCGTTGTATCGGGAGCGTTGAAGTGAATCTTGTGAGCAGCCTTTGGGCGTTTGTATATAGCGACCTTTCCGTCGTGAACGTAGCTGATACCTGCTGCATCCGTACCTCTTTCCTCAGCTGTGTTTGCCAGTGCCTGTGTCAGTCTTTTCAGTACCTTGTACGGTACGATTCCCTTGTAGTCGAGCCAACCGAATAATGCACACATATTACATTTCCTCCTTCTGTTCGTTGATATCAGCGTTTACGTACAGTTTGCGTTCCTTGAGATACTGTATCAGCTCGGGTTCTGTGATATCGCTCACAAAGTCCAGCCATGACAGCTTTGCCAGTGAATCATCTGTGTTATAAATTGCAGCATCGATAATAGCGTTGACAAGTTCCAGAACAGCGATGAAAGTGTTGTATTTCAGCGTACCACGGAACATTCTGAACTCGATTGTAGCGTAGTTCATCAGGTTTACAGCAGCGTATCGACCGTTGTTGCCTTTCTTAGCTTTGTCCAGAATTTCCCTGCCTGTCTTCTCAAAGCCGTAGCGAGCCGCCCATCTGTTCATGGCGTACTCGGAGCGGCGTGAGAATTTTAGCAGTTCATTCCAGTGATGCTCCACAAAATACAGGATACGGCTGATAGTCTCGTCCTGTTCCTCACGGTTATCACCGAGGCAGTCACGGTTTACATGGACGTGAAGCCCGCAGGTGGATGTCTGATGTGAGCGATAGCCCAGATATATCGCCTTTTTCATTATCTCCTCCCAGCGGAACTGCTTGTGATAATCAAGGGACATAGGGTGCGTTACCAGCTCCATGCCGTCGTCGAGAGAGCCGTCGCCTTTGATGTAGATATGTTCTTCATCCTTATTGGCGATAGCGAGAAGTTCATCGGCATTATCGCTGTCTTTGCCTGCTCCATCAATTTCAAGCTCAACACCGAAATATCTTCTGGAATCGCCATAGAAGATAGGTTCGGGCTTGTATCCGTAGTCGTGGATGCTTCTGTTCTTGTCAACTTCATCGTGGTAACAGTCGCTGCAATAATCGTAACCGTCAAGATGATAGGCGTCATCTTCGTGGATCAGTGAATCGCAGCAGGAACAGCGTGTATAGTGGTTGTGGTAGCAGGACGAGCAAAGTGTAGTGTATTCATCGCCATAGCTGTCATCAGTCCAAATAACAGAACCGCAGCGGTCACAGGTGGTGGTGTGGTTTTCGTAGCAATCGGTGCATACGATCTCGCCATTGACTGTCTCATAATCATCGTCTTCGATAAGTGCTCCGCAGTGTGAGCAGTAAATTTTGTTTTCTTCCATAGTAGTGTCCTCCTCAGGGCATAAAAATAGCCCTCCCGAACCGAATCGGGAGGGTTTCTTTGTATCAGTATTCTTCTGCTAAAAGCATTGTTGAGTGATCGCCATCGTCTATGATGTAGATTTTGGCTGTGATCGGTGCATCTGAGGGTATCAGATACACCATATGGTATTCGGGTTCTTCTGATTTGTGGGATATACTCTGCATCGGGCCTGACGGTTTCAGTTCAAATACCTGCAAATAATCCCGCTGTTCAGGCAGACGTTCCACACATTCCCACATGAATATCTGTAATTCAAAGGGAATAGTGTTGTCGATGCCGCAGGTAAGGTAGCGTTCATTCGTAAACATAGCTTCCTCCTTTCAGTTTGTGTATTGCTACGTTCCTATGATCCCGCCGAAGCGGTTTTCTATGCGGTCAGCCATCATCGTATGATCAGTACCTGGCATAGATACATTTCAATGGTATACAATCGAAAAGAGTTGCTATATCGGAAGATGTGCAGAAGAATTACTTAGACGTGTAAAAGTATTACCTATACAACATATAATTGATGGGTAAGTGGTCTTCGGACTGTGAGACTCATTGCAGAATGCTACGATGTCCCCTTCGTGGGGACAGGCAGTAGCCTGCCCGAGTATACGGTAATACATTTACCGTATACTGGCAAGCACTGCTTTTAGACCTATGTAAGAGAGACACTGTAAGACTCTATATCTTACAGATACTACACTCTCTATATACTATAACACATATAGAAACAGGAGGAAAACACCATGAGAAAGGCCAAGAGCGACATGAAAACTGTCACCAAGTCCATGAAGATGAAGCCCGAGGATGCTAAAACTTTAGAGGAAGCTGCTAAGGCTTCTGATATGAGCTTCTCGGCATATGTTACTACACGTGCTCTCCACGCTGATATTTCTGTTACACCTGAAGTGATGTGCAGGCTGGAGGATATCGTAAATCGTTGTGTCAGAATGGCAGGAAAAGAATGCTCCGAGAAGGAAGAGATAAGAAAGGAGGTCGATCAGCTATGGGAATTATTAAAGTAATCACACATGCTGATGCTGGCGAAGACTATTTAGTCAACTGCTATAACTATGTGACTGATGATCACAATAAGTACTGTGGAGCTGTCAATGTTCGGAGCGACGATGCTCTGAATCAGTTTATGGCTGTGAGGAAGTACTTCGGTAAGGTCAGTGGAAATCAGGTCGTACACTTTGTTGTCGTGCTTGATACAAGGTTCTGTAATCTCGAAACTGCTGTGAACGCTGGATACCGCATAGCAAATTTCTTCCGTAATGAGTATCAGCTTCTGTTCGGTGTCCACGAACAGACTATGGAAAACAGGAAAGGTAAGCCTCGTTCCTTCTATCACATCCACATCGTAATGAATCCCGTCAGCTTTGTAAATGGCAAGATGTATGCGAATAACTGGACTGATGTAACTCAGTTCATACAGCACTTACAGCAAGCCACAGGCGACAGCCAATGGAAGTTGGCATTCGGACATGACAAGAGTATCGAAGAACTTTTAGAATGACATAATAAGAAAGGCGTGTCACTTGACACACCCACAATACAAATCTACAACAGTGACAGCTCTGCTGTACTGGAAGCCCATACAGCAGTTGTTGTCACAGAGCTATCAAAACACAAAGGAGGTTCTGTTATGGAACAGAAAGACATATTAGAAGCTATGAAGCGATTGGTGGGGCCAAGCGTACAGGCTGGATGGTTCACACCTAAAGAAACGGCTGATCTTGTAGCTGCCAGTTACATGTATGACATCGGAGTTTTCATAAGGCTGAATCTTGCTACAGGGCTTAGTATCGCTGAGATCAACGCTCTGCATTGGGATTCCCTTGAATATGATCTGGGCAGCGATTATGAATACTACAACCTCTGCGTAAGCGAGGTGAGATATGATACCCCTTTACCACTATGTAACACGCCTAATTATGTAAGAACTGGCTGTTGTCGTAAACTTTCTCTTCCTGTAAATACAGGTCGTGAACTTTTACAGTGGTGTGAGCTTCACGCTATACGCAATACTCCGTACATGCTGGTTGAAGAGAATGGAGATCTTATGGCGTGGTATAGACTTTCAAGAAAGTATAATCAGATGATCCGTGCAGCTAATGTCAGACCGCTCGCATTCGATGCATTGAGAAACACATTTGTATTCAACGCCTTGAATGCAGGTCTTTCCGTTGATGTCATAGAGTTGATACTTGGACTTCAGCCAAGCTATGAGCTCTCAGAAGCAGAAGCCGCTCAGATCGGGCAGAAATTTGCTTGTGGTTTTCCTGCATCTCTAATTGACGTATTCCCGAGAGTAGACTATACCCCTATCGATCCTGAGATACAGTACATCCGTCAAAAGAACGAAAGAATGCTCAAACTTATGTATTGATCCCGCAGTAACCCATTAGCAAAAGATTCCCTGTGGCGGTTGCTACAGGGAATCACTTTGTCTCGTCATTCAAATCGCCTATACAGTGCGTTTTGTAGCCATCTCTAGGCAATCATACTTGTATACCTCACAAACGCTCTTCTCGTCGTAGTAGGGGATCACAACAACGCCTGCACAGATGACTTCAGTACTCTGATATTCAGCCATTTTATAAAGAACACTCTGATTTTTCATTCCCTTCTCATGGTGACATACTCCCAATTGTCAGCAGCCTTGAAGTTACTCAATAACAAATCAGCAGCCGTTTTAAACTTCTCCGAATTCGTATCGAATTTCGTATCGCATATCGAACTACATCTGTATAAAAGTACATCTAGCAATGAATCGTAGCATTGTATGAAACCAAAATTTTGTGTATATATCTTACCTGTTTCTCCAAGATACACCTTTGCTGGATGCTCATATCCGATATCCCCGATGTAGACAAGGTCATTTCCAGCAAAGGCTTCAACTTCGTATTGTAATGGAGCAGGATAATCTTCATCATCAAAGTATCTATCGTTATCGTAAGGAGAATAGGACATTGGATACAACTTGAATATGAAACGTCCTGCCTCCTGTAATCCGCTATCTGTCTCTTCATATAAGGTCCATTCATCATTCAGTCCATAGTATTCTTTCAGAAAGTTCTCCACTCCTGTAGGTAATGTAATGCCGCCTGATTCATAAAACGCCTTAACTTCGCTCAGATCAACATTTCGTCCCTCATACCAACCTGCTTTTTCAAGACAGATCATCGCTTTCTCTTCCGGTGTTCCTGTCAGCGGAATCTTAGCTTGAGTTTCATGATCTATAAGGCGTTTCAGTTCATCAATGGACTCCTTTAAAGCGGGATATGAACGCTTCCTTTTCACATAGAGCCATAATTCCTGTCTCGTTACGGTATCTGGATCGGGCTTAGGTGGCTCCTGTTGAGTTTGTTCTTCTTTGAAGAATCGCTCCAAAGTCGATTTCAAAACGTTCAAAGTATGCTGTTTCTTCTCAAGGCTTAGACATTCTTTGAAGTAAATTTGATTAGTTCTAATGAACTGAATGTTGTGATTGAGGATCAACAACTGGAGTCCGTCGAGCTTCTTGGGCAATCTAGATAGAGCGTTGTTGGCATCGTCGATATCTTTGTTAAAATCTTCATAGTTGTACATATAGCCAGCTTCTTGAGGTAGCTCTTCTTTGTGCGGTAATTCTCCCAACTTGGTTGTCGTCTGTTCTATTGATAGATCATCTAAGGGCTTTTTTGTACCAAGGATAGCAGCTATTTCACTCGGAGATGGCTTAGAATCGACTTTATAGGCTTGAGGAATACAAGGCGTTGAAGCAACTTGAGTATGAATCTGTGAAGCATCATCTTTCTTACCTAACAGTCTTTCCTTTATGGAATCCGAGAGAAAGGCCTTTATCTCTTCACTATTTATCTCTTCATCTTTTCCATCACCATTACCAGTAAACAATTGACGAAGAAGTCTCATATAGCAGTCATAGAGACGTTTTCCCCAATCAGTAAGATTGCCGGTTGTAATCAGTTTAGCAGGCTCAACTTCCAAATCAAAAAATTTATTCAACCATGTTAAGGCCTTAGTAAATATATTATCCAAGTCAATCTTGCCCTCGTTTTTGTTCGCATATTTAGGTTCCTCAGTCGTAAAGACATACTCGAAGACGTTTTTGTAATTGGTGATTCCATCGCTATTGAAACGCGCCAAGCTAATATCATATCCTTTTAAGTGCAATCTGGCAGGCTGGTATTTTTCATCATCTTCTTGGAGCTTTGAGTAATCGTAATAAGGTACATTTACACCTACATTGTTAAATATATTCTTTAGTATCGAGCGCAGCATTGCCCTCTTTGTTTTAAGCTCTTCCACAAGCAAATCCACAAGCAAACCTCCAATCACGTTAACTGATGACTTCGTTATGCTACAATTCAGAAGAATTTCAGAAATCATTCTGCCGACATTAAAACTGAATTGATGTATACTGGAATTCAAGGTATGAAGCCATCTGTGTTAATATAAGCTTGAGAATGATGTGTACTATGAAAACAGTACACAAGAAAGAAGTATATCTCATTATAGCACATTTCATACAACAACTCAACAGGCTGTCAGCATATGCGCTGACAGCGCATCCTTCATCTCATGGAGGCATTACATAATTAAAGGAGGAGTATCTTTATGGATACTAACAAAAAGAAACGTGACGTAACAAAGTCACAAACACACGAGAGTAACACACAAAAGCCGTCCAAGGCAAGAACTTCATTGTTGGAAGCAACAGCAATGGGAATCGCATCAGGTCTTCCATTCGAGCTTGTTGAGCCTATAAATCTCGACGAGAACGAAGGTCTGGGACTGACAATGATCGTATTCTAAGAGCTATATGGAAGGAGGAAATCTAAATGAATCCGAACGACAACTCTGACACTCTTGGCAAAACTGTCACATCGTCAGAAAAACAAGGTACTTCGCCGCCTGATGTAGTATACGAGCCACTGTTTAAGGAAGGTCGTTATACTGAAGAGGAATTTGAAGCTTTAAGGTTACGGGATTGCGGTAAGGCTGCAACAGTTGCTGTTGCCGTTGCTAATGCACCAGCGATGAACGGAGGAAACCTGCCTCCACCAAATAATGTTCCATACATCAGCAGCACAGCTGTAACTGTAGCCGCTGCTAACGCACAGCCGCTGACGATGAATGGAGTATACTATCCTACAGCATCAGATTCTTACAGTTACATAAGGGACTCGCTCAATGACGAGCAACGATACGTAATAGAGCAAAAGCTCGTTATGGAGCGTTGGATAGTTCTGTATAACATGAAACCATATATGTTTTATAACAGGAGATATGTTCCGCTCAATGACATACTTATCATACGTATGATTCTATGGATGATACATGTTACATTCGGAATAGATCCTAAACCTATTGATGTTTGTCACAGTATCCTAAAATCAGCGATACCTCGTGCATTTCTTGTTACTGCTCAAGCAAACGATGATCGCTACACTATCTTTATAAATGGTAGCTTTGATAACACAACAAGCCATTTTTATGAGAACCAAATTCTTGGAGACTACTTCCATACTATGATCGTCGAAGCAAACTTTCTTGGTTTCGATGTTCAGCTTGATCACCCTGTTACAGATAAATTCTTCGGTACGATATCTGGTGGAGACACTCTTTTGATAGAGCTTCTTTATGAGGTTATCGGTTACTGCATCTCTCCTGATGCCAAAGCAAAGGCTATTTTCGTTCTCTATGGTCCTAACGGTGACAACGGCAAGTCAACCTTTCTGAGAATGCTTGAATCATTCATCTCTGATTCTGGAGTTGAACACAAGTCAATGAAGACGCTTCTCGGTGATAGATTTGCCATTGGCGAGCTAACCGACAAGAGGATAAACATCTCCGGTGACGAAGGCGCTGTAGATATAAGTAAAGATGCTATTGGTAAGCTGAAATCTCTATCAGGTGGTGATAAAATATCTGCACCTGTTAAGTTCCAGAATCAAGTAAAGGTACAACCGTCCTGCAAGATTCTTATTGCCTCCAACTACAACATTGGCATGGCATACTCTGCAATAGATAAAGCTTTCGCTAGAAGGATCGTACCGATACCCTTCGATTATTCTGTTCCCAAGGATCAACAGGATCCATATCTATTGAATAAGCTGTTGGCTGAGCGAGATGCTGTTTGCACCGAAGCTATGTGGCATTACATGAAGCTTAAGAGTAACAACTACTCGTTTACCAACAGGGATGCTTATATCCAGGATTTGTCATTCGGACCGAGTACACAACCCTACGAACTGGTACGTCAGTTCAGCAATGAGTACTGTGAGTTCACGAATCCTGAAACATTCATATACACGCAAGAGTTATACGAGGCTTTCGTAAGACTATACGGTGGTGATGTATTCAAAGACCTATCTGCCTTTTCACAAGCGTTCTACAAGACAAATGAGAATCGAGTAGATAAGGACAGAAAGCGCACAGGAAATATCAACCAACGTGGCTTCTACGGAGTCCGTCTAAAGGAGGTACTACAATGATAGTAAAATCCAAGCATACTGAGAAGCACATGAGCAAGAATATAGACATAGTGCTTGTTGAAGAAGAAAAGCGGTGTAAACTGAACCCCTATTGCAACGACTGCTCTCAATGTTTCTATATAGGAGAATGCAGTGACTTTAAAAATATGGTTCAAAGCATCAAAGACCTCGAAGCTGCGACAGCTGAAGCTACACTGAACCCGTTCATCATTAGCATGAGCGGATTCATCCCTACAGTTATTGGTCCCCCGAACAAGTATCTATCTGAGGTAATTGACTCGGATATGATAAAAAAACTTCAAATCAGCAACTCAATGGTGATAAACGGCCCGACAGGCTGTGGAAAGAGCCAAATGCTCGGAGATTACATAAAAGAAAAGTCGCCAGATGAAACAGTTGCGGTAATAGTTCCGAGACGCTGTATCAAACGACAACTGCGCAGAGAGGTGGCTAGAAAGCTTGGCATACCGCCCGATAAGGCTGAAGAGTTCCTAGAATGGAAGAATGTCTACATACTGACATATCAAAGCTTTGTCAACCGGCAGAATCAGTTTAAAGGTAAGTTCCTTACAGTCTTTCTTGATGAATGCCATTGTCTCAGCTCTGATGCTACTTTCGCTACGTATCCACAGGAAATGCTTCAGTGGCTTGAAAACAACCTCGATAATACTAAGAGAGTGTATATCACAGCTACTATCGACAATGTACTGCCGTTGATATGGAGTAAGGAGTATAGGGACTTTGATCCCTATATTCCATATAATCCTTCTCCTCCATCCGATGTCATTCTCAATGCAACGCCAGAGGATATCACTAAGTACGATCTCAAAAGGTACACTCGCATACAACAAATTGTACTAATGAAAGCGAACTGGGATTACCTCAACTTCAAGTTCTACGATCCAAGCGATCCGCAGAAGCTTGCAGAGTATATAAACGACATATCGAAATCAGGCAAGAAGACATTGATGCTTCTCAACGACATCGACAAGGGCAACAAGTTCAATCAGCTTCTTGATCCACCAGCACGGCAGATCTATTCAGATTCTGTTGATGATGCGCTAAACGAGGAGATCAGTAAGATAACAGAGAACTCAATGTTTGAAGGATCTGTACTGATAACCACAAAAGTAGCTAACATCGGACTTTCACTTCATGACAGTGCGATCGAAGTTATCGTTGCCGAGTCCTTCGAGCCCGAGGAGATTATCCAGATAATCGGTAGAGTAAGAGTTGACAGACGTAAACCACGACCTGTCACTGTTCTTCTTCCTGACTATTCCAGTGGTGATCTCGGAAGAATGGAACATATGCTGATCGAGCAGCTCAAGGACTTCAAGGCAGCTAAGGAAAACCCATACAAATACGATCGTGAGCCATATACGTATTCTTCGCCAGAAGGAAGAATACTTGTTGCTAACGATCTTGCTATCAAGACTCTCGATATGAAGCTCAAGTTCATCCAGAAGCTCAAGGCTGAGGAGCAGGAGCATCCGCATTCATTCATCAATCACATACTCCCATATTACGGAAAGGGTAGCTACGATGCTACGCTGCGTGTCAACTATGACAACAAAGTTGAGTGCAAAAATCGTTTGATAGCTGCTCTTGAAGAATATAAGCAAGTCGAAGATATGTCTCTTTTCAGGAGCAAGGTAGTAGCTGCCTGTAACGAAACAGGTGCATACACCAAAAAGCTCGAAGGAACTATCAAAGTTGAAACAATCAACAAAGTTCTCGAAAAATTTGAGATTCCTGAGCGTTTAGGAACTAAACGAGAGACATATGATGTAATCTTGTCCGAATAGGCTTATATACTATTGTAGTGCATAAGCATGATAGCGATGCTCCTGTGTGGGGCATCGCTACTGTTAATCAAATAGGTGGAGCGACAATCCACCGGAAAGGAGCAACACATGATGACAACAGATAATGCCTTCAAGGATTACCCTGATATCATCTCAGTGAAGCAGCTTCAGGAAATGCTTCATATCGGAAAGAACAGGGCGAGGGATCTTCTCCGCAGCAACGAGATCCCATATATCAAGATAGGATATACCTTCAAGATACCGAAGGTGAATGTGATTGAGTTCCTCAATCGCAATTCTATCGGAAACTGACAAAAACGACGAGACTGCCGCAGGTTTTGAACTTGCGGCAGAAAACTTAGGAGGGATAAACATGAAGTACAGTGTTCATATCAACAAAGGTATATGGCACGTTAGCTTTTACATCAAGGATGCAACAGGAAAGCGAAAGTTAAAACAACTATCAACCGGAATCAAGGGGCTGAATAACAGGGGGGAGCAGATCAACAAGCGCAAAGGCGAGGATAAGGCGAAAGAGATAATTGCTAAGTATGAAGGTGTAGTTGATAGTGAATACGGTGGCTGGACTCTCGACAAGTGTGCAGCTTACTGTCTTGAACTGAAGAAAACAAAGCTGTCGCCGACTACATATAACGATTATCTTAACGCATTGGAAACACATCTGAAGCCTTACTTTGCCAACAGAAAGCCTATACGAGATCTGAAACCAAAGGATATCGAATCATTCTGCAATTATAAGCTGAGTGAGGGAAAGAGTCCCAAGACGGTACATAAGCTGCTGAGCCTTATAGGTCCAGCGTTCAGATATGCAGAGAAGAACGACTTTATCATCAAGAATCCCATGAATGTCGTAGATAAACCGTTAAAGAGTAAATCAGTTACCAATTACTACAACGCTGAACAGCTTAACGCACTCGCAAAGGCTGCAAAGGGTTCATATATCGAAACGCCTGTAATCCTTGCGATGATACTTGGACTCAGACGTTCAGAGATAGTTGGTCTGACGTGGGATAACGTAGATTTTGAAAACAGGCTGATACATATACGACAGGCAGTAATAGTGGGAGATTCAAGTATCCTTACACCCGGCACATATAAAGTCATAGGACGTACAGGCAGCAAGAAACCGAGGGATATCATACTGAAGTTTTTCCTCAAGACAGACAGCAGTGAGCGTAGCTTTACCATGAACGATGACCTGTATAACTATCTGAAAGCTCTTAAAGTTACTCATGATACCATGCCGAGAGAAACAAAAGCGTATATGGATTTCGTTTGTGTGAATGCGGTGGGAACTCTCATTACTCCTGACAGCATCACTTCTCATTTCGCAAAGCTGCTTGATGAAAATGGGCTTCCGCACATAAAGTTCCATGCGCTTCGCCATTCCTGCATAAGCCTTCTTGCTAATAATAACAGCTTTTCGATGAAGCAGATACAGGACTATGCAGGACATGGGGACTTTCTTACAACATTCAATGTCTACAGTCACGCTGATGATTCAGCTAAAAAGACCGAGATGGACTACATTACCAGTTGTTTCACAGAACTGTTCGATCATAATGGTACTGAATAAACGATTACAGGTGCTCTTGAAATGTCAGGAGCACCTGTTGTTGTATCATCTTACATGGACAGGATGATGTCCGTCAGCAGTTTCTTTTTTGTATTCCAAAGCCTTATGTAATTGCAGTACAAATTGAGTCTTAGGGACGTCATATTAGGAAAGTATTAGGAAATGAAACGAAAAAAGCACTTCCGATTTCTCGAAAGTGCCTGTTTTTATGGGGTGGGAGATGGGATTCGAACCCACGATCTTCGGGACCACAATCCGACGCTTTAACCAGCTAAGCTACACCCACCATATGAAAAAAATTGGCGCGCCTTGCTGGATTCGAACCAGCGGCTTACTGCTTAGAAGGCAGTTACTCTATCCAGCTGAGTTAAAGGCGCATCTACTATTTCAGCATCAAGCTGACTGAATGGAGCGGGTGATGGGAATCGAACCCACGTGTTCAGCTTGGAAGGCTGACATTCTACCATTGAACTACACCCGCAATTGGCGTTTCAACAGTAAATATTATAGCACGAGAAATCAGCTTTGTCAAGGGAATTTTGCAAAAAAGTCGTTATGCACAATTTTATATAAACGCTTATGTTATTTTTGGATAATAAGATTTTTTATCATTTTGATATTGACTTTTGTTCACTTATGTGGTATCATACTAACTGTAACAACTGTATTATTCGTATTAGTACAAGAAGTTAATGTTCACGAATTGCTGAATATGCAAAAGACCGGCTAAAAATTGCAAAATTATTGCAAAAGCCATTGACTTTTATTGGTTAATGATATATCATATTCTATGCAAAAGGATGTGCTTTTAGGTTAAATAAAAAATATTTTTATTCTTGTGAACTTTTTAGACTTTTCAAGACACTTATATATGGAAGCACTTTTTTCAGAACAAAGGAAATAATATACGGGAGTGGTAATATGAAAAAGAAAAAAAGCCAGTGTGGCAGACGAGGTGAACGCATTTTCAGTAATATCTGTATAATGCCAAGCCTTGCAGGAGTGCTGATATTCTTCCTGCTGCCATTCTGCATAGTCATATATTACTCTCTCATCAACAACCCGATATCAGGCGAGTTTGTCGGATTAGCCAACTACAAAAAGCTTCTTGAAACAGTGGCGTTCCGCAAAGCTGCATGGAATACTGCATCTTTCTCGCTTGTATCGGTACCGTTGGTGCTTGTGCTGTCGCTTTGGCTTGCAGCACTTCTTGAACGCAGCATCCCCGGCAAGAGCGTTATACGTACATTCTTTCTCAGTCCGCTCATGGTGCCTACAGCTTCGGTGGTACTTGTATGGCAGGTACTTTTCCACAATCACGGTACTATAAATCAGGTTATACAGGACTTCGGCGGTGTCGGCACAGACTGGATGCGCTCGTCTCACGGACAGATCATAATAATAGTTATGTTCCTGTGGAAGAATATCGGATACAATATGATACTCTTCATGTCGGCGCTCTCAGGCGTACCACGAGACATTCTTGAAGTTGCAGAGCTTGAAGGCGCAGGAAAGATATACCAGTTCTTTCATATAAAACTGCGTTATCTCTCCCCTACCATACTCTTTGTACTCATACTTTCGCTTATCAACTCATTCAAGATATTCCGTGAAGTGTACCTCCTCACAGGAGATTACCCATACGACAGGATGTATATGCTCCAGCACTTCATGAACAATACATTCAATAGTCTTGACTATCAGAAACTCTCTACAGCAGCGGTATTCTTCTCGCTGATAATGATAGTCGTGATAGCAGTTCTTCTTATTGCCGAGGAAATTTTCGGAAAGGATGTGGAGAACTGATGACCAGAGAGCAGAAGCGACACACTTTCAATATTATCATAATGCTTTTTACTGGTCTTGCTGCCGTGCTTTTTCTCATGCCTACGGTACTCACCATTGCAAATTCATTCATGACCACAAATGAGATAGCTGCCAATTACGGCTCAATGTTCAGCAACATGACCGATGCTCAGAAAACTTTCATATCCGAGGATGTAAACCTCAAATTCATCCCCGACAAAGTAACATTCAGCCAGTACAGCAGCGTACTGCTTAAAAGTCCGGATTATCTGCTGAAATTCTGGAACTCAGTTATGCTGACAGTACCTATAACAGTATTCCAGATACTGCTTGCAGTATTTACGGCTTACGGCTTTTCACGCTATCCAAGCAAGTTCAAGTCGATAATATTCTTTGCATACATCATACTTATGATAATGCCTTATCAGGTAACTCTCGTGCCGAATTACCTTGTTGAAGACAAAATAGGCACTCTTATGACAAATTTATTCTCAGACGGTGAAACGGAATATCAGCTTCTGAATACACGCTGGGCTGTGATACTCCCCGGAATATTCTCTCCTTTCAGCGTATTCCTGCTGACAAAGGTAATGAAGCGCATACCTGTTTCATATATCGAAGCTGCAAAACTTGACGGAGCAAACGAGATACAGATACTTACAAAGATATATATGCCTCTCTGCAAAGGTGCGATAGTATCAATTGCAATGCTTGTATTCATCGACTACTGGAATATGGTCGAACAGCCTCTCGTACTCATGAACGAAAGCGATCTGCACCCGCTTTCAGTATTCCTTTCACAGATAAACACCAGCGATGTTGGTCTTGCTTTTGCTGTAGGAACTGTGTATATGATACCTACTATACTCATGTTCCTCTACGGAGAGGACTACCTCGTTGAAGGAATAACCTATTCAGGCGGCATTAAAGGTTAAGGAGCTATATTATGGAAGACAACAACACTATCAAAACGGCTGAACAGATAAAAGACGATGCCGAGATTTACGATCCACGCAGAAAGCGTGAGATAATCAAAACTATACTCATTATATTCTTAGCAGCACTTCTTGTACTTACTTTCTTCTCAAACACTATCATGAACAAATCTCTTGCCGAGATAACTACCGAGCGCACAAGCTCCGGCAAACTGACAGAGAGACTTCGTGCAAGCGGTACAGTCGAGTCAAATCAGAGCTATGAAGTAAAACTCGACGGCAACAGAACTATTGATACTATCAACGTCAAGAGAGGCTCTGAAGTCAAAAAAGGCGATGTCCTCTTTAAAGTAGGCGGAGGCGAAAGCGAAGCTGTTATTACTGCTGAAGCTGAACTTGAAACCCTTGAACTTGAATATCAGAAGGCTATGCTTGCTCCGCCGGACGACTTCACAGAAGAAAATCAGGCTGTGAAAAATGCCCGTGACGACCTCTCTGCTGCCATTGCCAAAAGAGACAAGGCTGCTTCCGAGCAGGCAAACGTAAACGCTGCAAAGAACGCTTACAACAGCAACAAGTCCCAGAGCAGCTACTATTCAAAGCTGCAAGCAAAACTCCAGTCAATGATAACAGCTATAGATACCGATGATTATATCTCTGCTCCGGCTGAATATACAGGAGACATCCTCGTGCTTAAAAATGCTTACGACACAGCTTTAGCTGAATACAGCGAAGCACTCGAAGCTTACAATGAACTTTCAGAAGCCGGTGAAACTCCTGACGAGGCTGCAAAAGCTGCTGCCAAGGCTGATATGGAGGCTAAAAAGGCTGTCAGAGACTCTGCCAAGGCTGATTACAGCAGCGCAAAATTCGCTCTCAGAAACGATATAGCCGCTAAGCTCGCAGATGCCGAGGCTAACGCTGAATACTACGGCTCTCTTGTAAATGAATATGAAAGCTCAAATACCGGCTCAGGCATGGGACTTGACGAACTTAACGCTGATGTTCAGACTAAACAGAGACTTCTTGAAGAACAGCTTTCAGCTCTCAGCAAGTCTCAGAAAACCAAGGAAAACGACAAGAAGCTCACTGCTCTCGACCTCGAAGCTAAAAAGAAAGCTGTCGAAAAAGCTAAAGAAAAGCTCGATAAACTCAAAGAAAAGGACGCTCCTGCTGAAATAAAGTCTCAGTACAGCGGAATCGTAAGCGACATACTCATCCGTCCCGGCGATACTACTGTACCGGATTCCGCTCTTATGACCATTGACCTCGCTGACGAGGGTTACACTCTCAGAGTTCCTGTAGATGCTGAGAAGGTAAAGAAAGTACAGAAAGGCACTTCCGCTGAGATAATCAACAACTGGAACGGCGATATGGAAGCTGTTCTCACTGATATACAGAACGATACCGTCCCTAACTCAAAGAAGCGCATACTTGTATTCTCAGTAACCGGCGATGTTGATCCGGGTACTTACCTCGACCTCTCTATCCCGTGCGGTTCAGGCGATTATGATAATATCATACCAAAAAGCGCTCTCGGTCACGACAACGACGGAGACTTCGTTCTCACCGTAATACAGAAGGATTCTCCTCTCGGAAACAGATACTACGCTAACAGAGTACCTGTTGAAATACTCGCTTCTGACGAGCTGACATACGCTGTTTCAGGTGAAATCGGCTACGGCGAATACGTCATAACCGCTGCAAGCAAGCCTGTATATCCTAAAGATCAGGTACGCATGAAGGATGAATAAGGCGGTGGACGTATGAAACCTAAGTCAAAAGCTCTCCTCATTGCTGCTGCCGGACTTAATGCTGTATCTCTCGCCGGAGTTCTTATGCTTACGATAGCCGGACATTCTATAGCCGGTTCGCTGAGTTATAATAACTCCGCCCTGCGCTGGGACAGAAGCGGCAGAAGTTCTCAGGTAAGCTGTTTCCTGTCCGATGATTCAGGATTCGATACAGATGATGTGAACGGTCTCAGAGCCGACCTCTCCTCTGCTCTTAAAAACATCTCAGGCGACGGGGAAGGCTCTATGCATTTTACTGACGCTTACAGCACTCCTGCCGGTACTGCTCAGATAAAGAGCGATATAAACGGCAAAAGCGATGCTGTACTTACTGCCGTCGGCGGAGACTTCTTCTACTTCCGTAACTTTCAACTCCTCAGCGGTGCTTACTTCTCAGACAAAGACCTCATGCAGGACGGCGCTGTTATCGACAGAAGCCTTGCATGGGCGCTTTACGGTTCTGAAAACGTAGCTGGTCAGAATATATATATCAACGATGTGAAATTCTACATTGCCGGAGTTATCGACGATCCAAAGTCAGAATACGAGAAGAAAACTGCCGGAAGCACTCCGAGAGCCTATATCTCATATGACGGCGCTCAGCAGCTTAACGGCTCAGCCAACGCTGCTTCTCCGGACTATGACAGCACTATGGGAAATGATGCTCCTGTACGCACGGCTGACAAAATAAACTGCTACGAATGTATAGCTTCCGAGCCTGTTGATAATTTCACATACAATACCCTGAAAAAATATTTCAAAAGTTCCTATAGCGGAAAATTCACAATAGTTAACAATACAAAGCGATTTCAGCCGTCTGTAAGAGCAAAGGCTTATAAAAATCTGCCTGAACTTGCTGTAAAAAAAGATACCGTGATATGCCCGTACTGGGAAAATGCTTCACGCATGGCTGATTTCAAACTCTCAAATATCTACCACCGCCGCAGGATATACCTCGTGATACCTGCAATATCGGCTGTATGCCTGCTTATCGCAGCAGCAAAAGCTGCTAAGAAGTATAGCTTGAAACTTATCTCAGCCGTAAATGACAAAATAACAAAAATACTTTACAATAGAAGAAAAGAAAAATATACTGCCCAGAAAGGACAATGATAATGAAAAAAACAAATATTTCAAGAACGATATGCGGTGTACTCGCACTTTCGTTCATTCTCACATCAGCTTCATGCTCAACATTCAAGAAAAAATCAACTGACTCCGGTAAAAAAAGCAGCAGCACCGCTTCTGCAATAAACGAAGAACCGAAAGATATATATGAAGCCGTTGAATTCGGAACTCTTCCGGAATGCAACTATCTTGATTCGCTTAAAAGAATAAACGGTACTGATAATCTCCTCGTGGATGTCAGCTTCGATGACGGCGATAAACCCGATGAGCTTTACATAAGCGACATCGACCTCAGCAGCTACACAAAGGTAGACGTTTTCAAAAACCTGCCGAAAAATTCACAGAGCTATTTCAATTCCGCTGTCTCCCCTGACGGTACTATCTTCGTTCTTACATCTGTTACCGATTACGGAGATTTTGAGCGCCCGGATTTCACCGACGAAACTTTCGACAGCGAGAATTTCAACTACGATGCCATGATGGAAGCTGCTAAAACGACCTCCTCCATCATCACATACGACAGCAGCGGAAATGAACTTACACGCTGTGACCTTAAAAACTCCGATTTCCCTTCCAATGACGGCGAAGATCCTTGTTTTGCCAATATAATCCCTTACAGCAGCGATGAAGCTATCGTGGTATTATCAGCTGATTATGACGAATACTACGCTGTAAACACCGAAGGAAAAATTGTCAAAAAGCTTGACATCGAATTTAACAGCATAAATGAAACCAGCTTCAATAAGGACGGAGACCTCTCTTTCGTCTCATACAACGAAGACGGAATGGTTATAAACTCTTTTGATAAAGAAAAGCATGAGCTGTCAAACAAATCAATATCCATACCGGAAGACCTCCGTAATACCAGCTGTAACCTGCGTCCTTCCTCTGACGATTACGAGTTCTACCTCATCACCAGCAACGACATTTACGGTCTGAATAAGGACGGCTCATGTGCAAAGGTACTCAACTGGCTTGACACCGGTATAGTAGGTTCGTATATAAGTGATGTCATCCCTATAGGAAATGAAGAATTTATTTCATACGGATATATGGATTCTTTTGGAACACCTACATTCTACCGCATAACAAAGCAGGATCCGTCAACCGTTATCGAAAAAAAGATCATCAACCTCGCAGTTATTGAAAACAGCAACGTAACAAAAATCGCCAATGATTTCAACAAGTCAAACAATGATTACCGCATACGCATCATTGACTACAGCAAATACTACGAATGGGATGATGACAACATTCAGCTCAATTCTCCTGTAAAACAGCTGAAAATGGATATAGTAGCCGGCAAAGCTCCTGATATGATATATTTCAGTGAATTCGAGCTTCTCAAAAATCTCGCAAACAAGGGCACTTTTGTTGACCTGAGAGATTATCTCGGCAAAAACGGAACTTTATCAGAAGATGAGCTGCTGCCTCCTCTTGTAAAAGCCTGCGAGACAAACGGCAAACTTTACTGCCTGTCTGAAGGTATAGGTATGAGTACATTCGGCATCAAGAAGAAGTTCTACGACAAGGATAGCTGGACTATGAACGACCTCAAGGACGTTTTCAGCAAAATGCCAAAGGGTTCTTCCCTTTTCCAGTACAATAACAAGCCTGAAGAACTTTTCGACACTTTCTCCAGCGGCATGAGCTTCGTTGATTACAACAAGGCTGAATGCCATTTCGATTCAGATGAATTTATCGAACTCCTTAAATTCTGCAAAGAGGTAGGCTCTGATATCGGCTCATTAAGCGATGCCCTCAGTGATGAGGACTGGGAAGCCCTTGCAAGAGAGCGTGATTCCGCCCTCAAAAATGACAAGGCTCTCCTTGAAAGTGTAAACCTCTCAAATCCAAGATTCATCAACAGTATGAAGTACGGTCACTTCGGAGAGGATGTAGTTCTTGTCGGATATCCTTCAAACAACGGCTGCGGATGCAACATATCACTCAACAACAGCTTTGCTATATTCGACTCATCTGAAGCAAAGGATATCTGCTGGGAATTCATAAGCACCTATCTGAAAAGCGAGGACAGCTCTTACTATTGCATACCTGCTTTAAAGGAAAAATACGAAAAAGTCCTCGATGAAGCTATGGAAGACCCATACTGGATAGACAGAGACAATAAGAAAGTAACCTACAAAGACACCGTATACATCAACGGCGAAGAAAAAGAGATACCTAACCTCTCCAAGGCTGACCGTGATATGATATACAACTATGTCATGAACGCAGATGCCTCCAGTACAAACTTTTTCAACGACGATGTAGACAAAATAGTTGACGAAGAAACCAACGCATATTTCGCAGGCGAACGCTCTGCTGAGGATACTGCAAAAATGATACAGAACAGAGTATCTATCATGCTCAGCGAACAGTCATAAGCTATCTTCATACTGCATCTCCGGATGGCTGCAAAGTCCGGAGATACGGTGTTATTCATAACAACCTCCTTATATGGAAAAAGCTGCTTTGATAGCAGCTTTTTTCTTTATATTCCGGCTTACGGTATTGCCCTGAATGACTATGGCACGTTGATTTGCCTGCAAATCA
>DEBW01000078.1:20037-31420 GCA_002348905.1 Ruminococcus flavefaciens
ACGCTTTCTTTGCAAGGGAAAAACTCTTACTTGCAGAGTTTTTCCCTCTTTCCGCAATTCCTTATGGGAACTGCGAGAAATTCACCCTTTTCAGAGCGCTTGAACGATTGTAGGACGCTGTCCCACACCCTGCCAGAGNNCTGTCTCTGGACTCTGCCAAAGGCGCTGCCTTTGGAATCCGGCAGGGAACTCAGTCCCCTGCACCCCGAATTCTGCGTTTACACTTTCATACTATAAAATATCTTCCACATGATGCTGCTTTCTGACATTTTTCGCATCATATGTATGGTATAATACTAATCGCCGATTATCTTAGATGCCGGAACTTCTTTGCTCTCACGGCGCTTGCGTCTTTCCTCTGCGGCTTCATACGAAAAAAGCTGCACCAGTGCTATTATCACTGCTATGACAGCAGGCACTATGCTCGGCATTATCCTCGACCGGTACATATCACTTATAGGTGTCATAGTATACTTGTCGCTCCAGCCGGCACTGTCAGCGTGTTGGCAGAGCTTATACATCATTCCCATACAAAGCGCAAGTCCGCCGCCTGAACAAAACAGAGACACTGCATTGCATATATTCCTGCGGAAAAGACACAATACTGCTCCGGCAGCCATAACTGCTCCCGAAACTATCAGAAGCTTTCCCGTAAGAGCAATATCTTCCCCATAGTTTGCCTTATTGTATAAAAGTCCTGCGCCGGACAATACTACCATAAAAAGCGGATAGATCGCCGTCAGGCAAAGCATTGCGGCTTTTGCCAGCATCATCAGCGGACGTTTTCGCTTGTTTTTTTCCATAATCATGCTCCATTTCCAGTTAAAGGCATTATGTCACGTAAATTACTCACTGTGAACAATTTGCATCAATACTCTTTCTTAGCAGCCGTATAATATTTACAGTCGGCATTATCCCGACTGAAAGGAATATAAAAAATGCATTTTAAAGATAAGATAAAAAAATCAGCAGCACTGATATTATCCGTAGCCATTGCAGGTTTATTCGGTACAGCCGGATATTACTCGGTAAAGCTGCCCGAAAGCATCAGCGCTGAGACTTCTGCGGTAAGCTTTGCGATGTACCCTGAGCTTGACTGCATCGGCTCTGTAAGCGGCATTGCTGAGGACAAAGCTACTCTGTCGCTGTTCGGAGCGATACCAGTCAAAAGCGTTTCAGTACACCATACCGAAGCTCCTACGCTCGTTGCAGCAGGTCAGCCATTCGGCGTAAAACTGCTCATGGAAGGCGTTATGGTAACTGGCATGGGCAAAGTTGACCGTACCGGAAGCGATATATGTCCGGCAGAGCTTGCAGGTGTAGAGATAGGCGATGTCATACGCTGTGCAAACGGTGTCCCTCTTACCTCCAATGCCGACCTACAGCGCATGATATCAGAAAGCGGCGGCAGTGATATCGAGCTTTCGATAATACGTGGCGGAGCTGAGATAAACACTGTTCTTACGCCGGTAATGTCCGAGACTAAGGGAAAATGGCTCGGAGGTATGTGGGTGCGTGACAGTATCGCCGGCATAGGCACTATGACCTATATAAACAAAAATACCGGCGAATTTGCCGGACTTGGTCATCCTGTATGCGATGCTGATACCGGTGAGATAATACCGATCCACAGCGGCGAAGCTGTTGCTGTAGAGATAACCGGCTCACGAAAAGGCGAAAAGGGCATCCCCGGAGAGCTTCACGGCAGATTCACACGCTCGCCGGTATACGGCGTACTTGATAAAAACTGCGAAAGCGGTATCTACGGCAGGCT
The DNA here is from genome assembly GCA_002348905.1 of Ruminococcus flavefaciens. Taxonomy (GTDB): domain Bacteria; phylum Bacillota; class Clostridia; order Oscillospirales; family Ruminococcaceae; genus Ruminococcus; species Ruminococcus flavefaciens_O. The sequence continues at coordinate 21,812 of DEBW01000078.1, forward strand.
CTCAGAACAGGCAGTACGTGAGCTTTGCGGTAATGCCGAGGAGTACAAAATGGGTTTCCGGCAGGATATAACCACCGGAGAAGCCGTGATACGCTCTACCGTCAACGGTACTGAGCCGAAAGACTACTCCGCTGTTATCGAGAGCATAAACTACAACAGCTCTGAGCCGTCGAAGAACATGGTCATACGCATAACTGATCCTGAACTTATCGAAGCCTCAGGCGGCATAGTACAGGGCATGAGCGGAAGTCCCGTGATACAGAACGGCAGGCTGATAGGTGCTGTAACTCATGTATTCATTGCTGATCCTACCCATGGATACGCTATATTCGCTGAAAATATGCTAAGATAAACAAATTGGGCGTTACGATGTAACGCCCATAGAATTCAGTTAATGCTGTTTTTTATCTGTTTTCCTCGCTGAAACCGCTGTCTACAAGCTCGATGAGAGCATCAACAGCAGCTCTTTCGTCAGCGCCGTCAGCAATTACCTTAACGTTTGTACCGCCCACAATACCGAGTGAGAGAATACCAAGAAGGCTCTTTGCGTTAACTCTGCGCTCTTCCTTCTCAATCCAGATAGATGACTTGAACTCNNATTAGCCTTCTGGATGAAGAAAGTTGCTGGTCTTGCGTGAAGACCTACCTGATTCTTTACCATTACTTCTCTGACAAACATATTACAACTCTCCTATTCTCTTTTTTGTGATTTCCTTGTGTTAAGGAAAAGTTTTGCTGCAATTTTTTCACTTGCTGTAATTATTATACATTCATTTTTTCTCACAGTCAACGCATTTTTATCTCAAATCTATAACTTTCACACAATTTCTACATTTAGATTAAATGACCGTATGAATTTATCGCCACGCTTGTGAATTATCACTACAAAAAATTGTTGATATCTGTTGTTTATTTTCGATAATTATATATAAGGGAATATAGTAATTATATCTAAACGGAAAAATTATTTCCTAATATACACGCTGTTTATGTGCATTTACTATAGTGGCATATGGATATCATATAATAAGCATTGCGTGCGGAATGAATCTATCAAAATTTTATGCACGTTTTTATGCATATTGTATTTTAGCTAAATTAAAGAACTTAAATTATCTAAAGTACCTGTTTTCGGCATGATAACAGCACTATCAATTGCTTGTTTCTACTTTAACAATTATCACGAAACTACTATAACTCAAAAAAATCGCTGCCAGTATTACTTTCCGGCAGCGATAACTTTTTCATATGGACGGTAAGTCCCTATTTTTTGCTTTTCTTTTTCGCAGTTTCCTCGTGAGTTCGCATATACTCATCGTAAAGGTCAGGACGGCGCTCTTTTGTCAGTTCGAGGCTCTGTTCGTGCCTCCATTTTTCTATGTTGGCATGATGACCTGTCAGAAGTACCGGCGGTACACTCTCGCCTTCCCACACCTCCGGACGGGTATAATGAGGGTATTCCAGCAGACCGCTGTATATACTCTCCTCCTCAAAACATACGTCCTCCGAAAGAACTCCCGGACACATTCTTGCAACGCAGTCCGTAAGCACCATTGCAGGCAGTTCTCCGCCTGTGAGTACATAGTCGCCTATGGATATCTCCTCGTCGATTATCTTGTCGATTATACGCTGGTCTACGCCTTCGTAGTGACCGCATATTATGAGGATATTGTCCATTCTGGACAGCTCCGCTGCTCGCTGCTGTGTGAGGACTTTACCCTTCGGCGACATATATATTGTATGCGGTACAGCTCCCATTTCGTCACAAACAGCCTTATAGCAGTTGTATATCGGCTCACACTGCATGACCATTCCCATGCCTCCGCCGTAAGGAGTACCGTCTACACGGCGGTGCTTATCGAGGGTATACTCACGTATCTGACGGCAGTGTACTTCGATTTTACCGGCTTTTCTGGCTCTTCCGACTATGCTTTCTCCGAGTACGGCTTCGCACATCTCAGGAAAAAGTGTAGCTATCTCTATTTTCATGTTACACCTCAGTCAAAAAGTCCGTCAAGTGGACGTATAGTCATAACATTGCCGTCTATATCAGTAGATACGACTACATCTGCTATTGCAGGCACGAGATACTCTCTCTCAGTGCCTTTGACAACGTAAACGTCATTGGCACCTGTCTGCATAACATCATCTATAACGCCGTAAACAGCATCTGTATCAGCGTCACGCACTTTCATGCCGATAAGGTCTTGTATGAAGTAGGTATCATCGTCAAGTTCAAGATCGTCACGGTGCATATACAGCATCTTATTTCTCAGCTTTTCAGCCGCTTCGGGAGTATCCACACCCTCTATCTTGGCTATCACCATATTCTTGAACACTCTTGAACGCTCAATTATGACCTCATCTTTGTTTTTGCCTATAAACAGCCTGTCGAACTCTGCAAGAAGTTCCGGCACATCGGTATACGGCATTATTTTTACCTCGCCACGGATGCCGTGAGTTGTAACAATCTTTCCGGCTTCAAGGTATTCCTTTTTCATATCATTCCTCCGCTATCGTTACGGTTTTAGCTATCTGACGGACTGTGTCCACATCTTTTCCGATTATCATGACCGTCTGATAAGTATTAAGGTCGTTCACATCATACACTTCAAGCATAAGCTCATATGCGCCGTTCTTATCTGAACCCTGTCTCACAAATGATCTCATATTGCCATTGTTGTAATAATAAATGTCATCTTCTGCTTCCATGTTCTGTCCGGTCTCTGCGCTGTTCAGCTTGTACGACATAAATGCAGGAGCCATTACTCCCTTGTATGTTTCAAGCTTGTACATCGCATTGACTTCTGAGACTGAGAATTGGTTGCAGTCCTCAGGCTTTATGGTGTTGAGCAGGTAAATGAAGTCGTAATATGTCGTCGGTACTTCATACCCGAGTTTTGCCATGCCTTTTTTTGTTTTTTCGTCAAACACATCTGCCAGTGTCACATCGTTTCCGAAGCTTTCGACCGGTTCTTCAGGATCGAGTACGCATATCAGCAGGTCACGCTCCTGCTCATCAGCATTATCTACAAGTATACCGGATTTTACGCCATCTGTCTCAAAAGGGTACATCCAGTCAAGACCATCAGGAGCATAGAAATCTATACCCTTGACCGAACAGGCTCTGAAATCGTCAGGGACTTCGATATCAGCATACGGATAAGGCTTAGCTGCATCCGGAAGTCCGGGAGTTATATTATATCCTATTGACCTGTACTTGATGACAGACTGCGAAAGATAAAACATTGCTCCGCCTGCTATTGAGATTGAAAGTATTGAAGCTATTGCGATTTTCAGACCTTTTTTCATGACGACCTCCTGACTGTCCGATATCAGCTATGAGATTTACTTTGAGATATTTTTTGAAGATATTGCAATATTAATCAAATAGGGCGGCAAAAGCGCCGCCCTATGCGGAATGACGACAGATCGTCAGTTCTTCATTTCAAAACTTTCGCCGAGAACGTCCTTGTTAGCATCGAGTATAGGCTTGATGCACTCTGCAAGGAATTCTTCTACCTGCTGAGGACTTCTTCCTACATAATTCTCAGACTTGAGCTTTGCATCGAGTTCTTCCTTTGTTACCATGAACATCGGATCAGCCTCGATAAGCTCGCAGAGGTTGTTGTCAAGACCTCTCTGCTTAACGTTTGCGCCTGCTTCCATAGAAAGATCCATGATGCGGTCGTGGAGTTTCTGACGGTTTCCGCCCTTCTTAACAGCGTCCATCATGATATTCTCGCTTGCCATGAACGGAAGCTCTGCCATAACTCTGCGGCGTATCATCTCAGGATATACAACGATGCCGTTTGTTACGTTCATCATGATATTGAGTATAGCGTCAATGCCGAGGAATGCCTCTGCTACGCTGATACGCTTGTTTGCTGAGTCATCAAGTGTTCTCTCGAACCACTGTGTACCTGCTGTGAATGCAGGGTTAAGGCTGTCTATAATGACATAACGTGCAAGTGAAGTGATTCTCTCACATCTCATAGGATTGCGCTTGTAAGCCATTGCAGAAGAACCTATCTGCTTCTTCTCTCTTGGCTCTTCCATTTCCTTGAAGGACTGGAGTATACGCATATCATTTGAAAATTTGCTTGCTGTCTGAGCGATATCGCTGAGAAGTTCAAGCACCTTTGAATCTGTCTTACGTGAGTATGTCTGACCGGAAACAGGTACAACTGCGTCAAATCCCATTTCCTCAGCTATCATCTTTTCAAGCTGCTTTATCTTGTCTGTATCGCCCTGGAAAAGCTCCATGAAAGAAGCCTGTGTACCTGTAGTACCCTTGCTTCCGAGGAGTTTGAGGGTGGATATACGGTACTCTAAGTCCTCGAAGTCCATGAGAAGCTCGTTGAGCCAGAGAGTAGCTCTCTTGCCGACTGTTGTGAGCTGTGCAGGCTGGAGGTGTGTATAAGCGAGACAAGGCATATTCTTGTACTCGTCAGCGAACTTTGCAAGGTTGTTCATAACGTTCAGGAGCTTGCGGCGTACTACCTGTAAAGCGTCACGCATGATGATAACGTCAGTATTATCGCCGACATAGCATGAAGTTGCGCCGAGGTGGATTATTCCGGCAGCATCCGGACAAGCCTGTCCGTATGTGAATACATGAGCCATAACATCGTGGCGTGTGATGCGCTCTCTTGCTTCGGCAGCTTCATAGTCGATATCGTTTATATGCTCTTCGAGCTGCTTTACCTGTGCCTCAGTAACAGGCAGACCAAGCTTCATTTCAGCTCTTGCGAGAGCTACCCAAAGCTTTCTCCAAGTAGTGAACTTCTTATCAGCAGAGAAAATGTACTGCATTTCCTCGCTTGCATAACGTGTACAGAATGGGCTTTCATAGCTTTTGATATTACCGCTCATAAAATATAACTCCTTTTTTGTAGGGTACGGCATTCCCGCCTTACCATTGATAAGTTAATTATAGCATTTTCCTTTCAGTATGTCAAGGCGGTGACGACCGCAGTTTTCAGCTGTCAGAGCAGTGACCTCAGAACTCAGATATCAGAACTCAGATATCAGTAATTAGCACGAACACATTTCCCAAGAACAGGTTTTATTTTGGGATAATTGAGAGAAACAACGATATATAGGCAAATTTACAATTATTCCATATGGAATCCTTGAACGCACTAAAGCGATGAAATTAGGCTATATTTCGCTAAATGTCCAATAATTCCATGAATCTCTCCAATTATTCCATTTGAGATTATTGGATACAAGGCTTAAAATAGGCATTTGTTCCAATTATTCCATTTAGTTTCATGTATTTGGAATCAATGGAAAATCATAATTGTAGGGGACGGCGTCCCCTACAATTGGGCAATTCAAATCTGTCCCGACAGGGACACAATTAATTATGAATTATGCATTATGAATTATGAATTGAAAAGATATCCTCTCCTACAGAATGTTTACATTAATTTCCGGCAAAATAAAAGGGCGGAATAACTCCGCCCTTAATACTCTATGTAAGATATTACTTATTCTGCATATACTCGTCCATTGCGGCAGCAGCCTTCTTGCCTGCGCCCATAGCGAGAATTACAGTAGCAGCGCCTGTTACAGCGTCACCGCCTGCGTATACGCCTTCCTTGGAGGTAAGACCGTCCTCGTCAGCGATGATACCGCCCCACTTCTGAGTGTCAAGACCTGCTGTTGTAGCCTTGATGAGCGGATTCGGAGAAGTACCTATAGCCATGATAACGCAGTCAGCTTCTATCTCGAAGAATGCGCTGTCTACCGGTACAGGCTTAGCTCTGCCTGATGCATCAGGCTCGGAGAGCTTCATTTCCTGGCATACAACTCCCTTTACCCAGCCGTCTTCTGTAGCTGTGATCTCAGTCGGGTTTGTGAGGAACTTGAAGTTGATGCCCTCTTCCATAGCGTGCTCAACTTCTTCAGCTCTTGCAGGAAGCTCCTTTTCTGTACGGCGGTAAACGATAGTAACGTCAGCGCCGAGTCTCTTAGCACATCTTGCAGCGTCCATAGCAACGTTTCCGCCGCCTACGATAACAGCACTCTTGCCAGCCTTGATAGGAGTTGTGCTGTCCTCTTTGTAAGCCTTCATGAGGTTGATACGTGTGAGGAACTCGTTAGCTGAGTATACGCCGTTGAGGTTCTCACCAGGGATATTCATAAATCTTGGAAGACCTGCGCCTGAGCCGATAAATACAGTCTCAAAGCCTTCTTCCTTCATAAGCTCCTCGATAGAAACAGTTCTGCCGACAACGGTATTTGTCTCTACCTTTACGCCGAGAGCTTTAAGACCTTCAATTTCCTTCTGAACGATAGCCTTTGGAAGTCTGAACTCAGGGATACCGTAGGAAAGAACACCGCCGGCAACGTGGAGAGCTTCAAATACAGTAACGTCGTAGCCCTTCTTGATGAGGTCGCCTGCACAGGCAAGTCCGGAAGGGCCTGAACCGATGATAGCAGCCTTGTGACCGTTTGAAGCAGGCTTTACAACAGGAGCTTCCGGCTGAGCATTGTGCCAGTCAGCAACGAATCTTTCAAGACGACCGATAGCAACAGGCTCGCCCTTGATTCCACGTACACACTTGCCCTCACACTGGTTCTCCTGCGGGCATACACGACCGCAAACAGCAGGAAGTGAGCTTGACTTTGTGATGATATCGTAAGCAGCAGCGAAGTCTCCCTCAGCTACTTTAGCGATAAATGCAGGTATATCAATCTGTACAGGACATCCGCCGGTACATGGCTTGTTCTTGCAGTTGAGGCAGCGCTTTGCCTCGTCTATAGCCTGTTCCTCAGTATATCCGAGAGCTACTTCCGAGAAGTTCTTGTTTCTTACGTCAGGAGCCTGTACAGGCATTTCGTTTTTCTTCAAAGACATATTAGGCATTTCACTTTACCTCCTTCTTGAACAGGTTGCAGGATTCTTCATGTGCATGGCGCTCGAAAGGCTTGTACATAGCGCCTCTTGCCATAGCCTGATCGAAGTCGATAAGGTGTCCGTCGAACTCAGGACCGTCAACGCAGGCAAACTTTGTCTCGCCGCCGACAGTAAGACGGCATCCGCCGCACATACCTGTACCGTCAATCATGATAGGGTTCATGGAAGCAACAGTAGGTATCTCGTACTCCTTGGTAAGCTTGCATACGAACTTCATCATGATAAGAGGACCAATAGTTATAACTCTGTCGTACTTCTCACCGCTGTCGATAAGTTTCTTGAGAGCATCTGTAACAAGTCCCTTTTCGCCTGCTGAACCGTCATCGGACATAAGCACGAACTTAGAACTTGCAGCTCTGAATTCATCTTCGAGTATAACAAGGTCTTTATTTCTGAAACCAACGATAGAGTGTACCTCCACGCCGAGTTCATGGAGCTTCTTAGCAACAGGATAAGCAATAGCACATCCTACGCCGCCGCCTACAACAGCGACTTTTTTAAGTCCCTCAGTCTCAGTAGGTCTTCCGAGAGGGCCTACGAAGTCCTGAAGGCAATCGCCCTCGTTCATATGGTTGAGCTTTTCTGTAGTACCGCCGACTATCTGGAAAATGATAGTAACACTACCCTTTTCACGGTCATAATCAGCAACTGTAAGAGGTATTCTCTCGCCATTGCTGTCTGTTCTCAGGATGATGAACTGACCCGGCTCTGCCTTCTTGGCAACTCTGGGTGCGTAGATCTTCATGAGGGTAACAGTAGGGTTGAGACTTTTCTTTTCAAGAATTTCAAACATATCTCTGTACCTTCCTTCAATAATTTCACTGTCGCCATTGACAGTGATCATACCTAAATACGTTTATTATACCATATTTCTAAGTTTATTTCAAGTATGTCTTTTGAATAATACTATGCGAGCGGAAAATAATCATACAGGATGCCGTATCAGATGTTCTGACACCTGATAAAAATGCTGAAAAAAAGTATGCTAAAGGCGGTATTACCTACAAATCAGCGCACATATCCTGAATTATTTTGTAACTGCATCCAAACAAAAAAGGCAGAAAAAATCCGCCTTTTCAGTCATGTTTGTTTGGAATCAAGTTATATCAAATCATATATACTCTTTGAAAGCTGCTTCGTTCCTAACTTCGTAAAGCTTATTCACAAGAGCAAGCTCACTTCCTGCAAGTTTTCGTCCGGCAGCATATATCAGCACATCACGGAAAGAATTATCCGCAAAGGTACACTTTCTCTGTACAAGCCCATACTTTCCGCAAAGGCTGTCAGGTACAGGTGAATCCAGCATAAACGACTGGGGTACAGTCAGCAGGAAGTCGAGAGCACTTCCACGGTCGAACATATAAACTCTCCTCACCTTTGTACCTGCCGGACGGTTGCGGTCAAAGAGCTTTTCAACAGCTCCCGGTACATACGGTACTGCATCATCGCCCTGAGCAAGCTCGGCATAGTGCGCCGATAATTCGCCGTAGGTTATATCCTCACTTTCGGCAGCCGGATGCTCCTTTGACATTACCGCAAGAGCTTCATACTCCCACAAGAGCTGGCTGTCGAGGTTCTTTTCTGCAAGAAAGTCCATGAAGTACTTCTCATACGCCGCATTGAAGCGGATTATGCCGAAGTTATAGCCGTTATCACGGACATTTTCGATAGTACGCAGAGAATTTGTCTCGCAGAAATATACTTCCATATCATCAGAAGCATCAGAAGCAGCTATAAACTCTGATAAAGCCTTTGAGATATATCCGGCTCTCGGCACGGAGATACGCATTTTGCGTTCTCTTGGTTTGTCAGGCGAAGCTATTGCCTCCATGCTGTCTATCTGCATAAGTATCTGCTTTGCACAAGCAAGAAATTTCATGCCCTGGTCTGTTGGGATAACTCCCTTTGAAGTACGGCGGAATATGGTGATACCCAGTGAATTTTCAAGTTCCTTTATAGCCTTGCTGAGATTCGGCTGAGCCATATACAGATTTTCCGCAGCCTGTGTTATAGAACGTGTCTTTTCTATTTCCACCGCATATTTGAAGTGCAGGGTATTCATAGTACTCCTTCCCGCTTACTGAGCTGTCGCTGTCAGCAGCTTTGATTATTCGGCATTACTCGCCGTCGGCTTTTCTTAGCACCTTGCATGGATTTCCGGCGGCAACCACTCCGGAAGGTATATCCTTGGTAACAACGCTTCCGCCGCCGATAACAACATCGTCTCCGATAGTCACGCCCGGCATGATGCAGACATTTCCGCCTATCCATACGTTATTGCCTATTTTTATCGGCTTTGCATATTCAAGACCGCTGCTGCGCTGTTCAGCGTTGATGGGATGACCGGCAGTATAAAAACCGCAGTTAGGGCCTACCATTACATTGTTGCCAACAGTTACCTCAGCACCGTCGAGGATAACGAGGTTGTGATTAGCGTAGAAATTGTCGCCGATTATGATGTTATAGCCGTAATCGCAGAAGAAATTAGGTTCGATAACGGTATTATCGCCGTGAAGCGCAACAAGTCTGTCAAGAAGTCTTTCTCTTTTCTGATAGTCATTGTACTCTGTAGCGTTGTACTCCGCACAGAGTTTTTTTGCCTTTACTCGTTCTGCAACAAGTTCCTTGTCTCCGGCATCATAGAGTTCGCCGGACTGCTGTTTTTCCTTTTCGGTCATTTT
>DEBW01000078.1:31567-40049 GCA_002348905.1 Ruminococcus flavefaciens
TCTGACGGTGACGCTTTAATGCAAGCTGTATCATACGCTCAAGGAGTACAGGGTACTTTACGCCCTTTGGCTCCCAGAGGTAGAATGCGAGAGAACCAGGTATAGTGTTTATCTCGTTGATATATACCTTGTTTGTTGCCATATCTATCATGAAGTCGATACGTGTAACGCCGTTGCAGCCGAGGTAACGGAAAGCATCAACAGCAGTCTTGCGGATGAACTCCTCCTGCTCAGGAGAAATTTCAGCCGGTATCTTTCTTGAAAGGCTTGCCATACCCTTGCTGCCGCCGGATTTTCCGCCGCCGACATACTTATCCTTATAGCTGAGTATCTCGTCATGCTGTACAGGTTCTTCACATACAGATGCTTCTGCGGACTCGCTGTCACCTACTACTGAGCAGTTTATCTCTTTGAGCTGAACTACGCAAGGCTCAATGAGGATACGGTCAGCAAACTCGAAAGCTTCTTCGATAGACTTCACAAGACCGTCTCTGTCCTTAGCCTTTGAGATACCTACGCTTGAACCGAGGTTGATAGGCTTAACTATCATAGGATAGCCGAACTTGCCCTCAGCCTGTGCGACCATATCATCAATTTTGTCAAGGTCATATGCTGCAAAACGGCAGCAGTCAAGTACAGGGAAGCCTGCATCCTTGAGCAGTATCTTCATAACGAATTTGTCCATGCCGACAGCAGATGCAAGTACGTCACAGCCTACATACGGCAGGTCGAGAGTCTGTAAATAGCCCTGTAAAGCACCGTCCTCAACGTTAGTGCCGTGAACGATAGGGAAAGCTATATCAACATCAGAGATAACGTTTGAGCCGAACTTCTTCATCTTCTGACGGATAAGCTGTACTTTTCCTTCACTTCTTACGAATACGCACTCTGTACACTCTTTGAGGAGTGCAGGGATATCCTTGAAGTTATTGATATCCATAAGCTTTTCGCCTGTCCAGAATTCGCTTTTCTTGGTCATATAAACAGGGATGATGTTGTATTTTTCCTTGTCCATGCTTGCCATAGCCTGAACAGCTGAGATAACAGATACCTCATGCTCAACGCTTCTTCCGCCGAATAAAACTGCAAGATTGATCTTCATTATAATTTCTCCTTTGATAAATAATGCTTTATATATGTTCAAATATGTCCTTGACATTTTCCCAAAACATGATATAATATAAATTAAAGAGAGCACTGCACAGCCTTACGGCTCAGCGGTTGTCCTCAAAAGTTAATGTTATATAAAGAATAACCGTCAACTTTGGTAGAGTGTGGGCGGTTATTTTTTATTCTTATTATCGTGTATATCTATTATTGCAATTATCACTAATATCAGTGTAAGTAATTCCATTGTAGACATATCACTCACCTCGTTTCCGAGGAAAGATTAAACCGCCTTGCCGCTGTATGCAATACTCTCTACGCTGATTATATCATAGAGAGTAATTTTTTGTCAAGTTATGATTTTTAGTCAGAAATGTCCTTGACATTTTACAGAAACATGGTATAATATAAATTAAAGAGAGCAATGCCCAGCCTCATGGCTCAGCGGTTCTCCTCGAGTTTTTAGTTAAAAAATAACCGTCAACTTTGTCAGAGTGGGGCGGTTATTTTTTATTCTTATTACTGCTGATATCTATTATTGCAATTATTACTAATAATAATGTAAGTAATTCCATATTAGACATACACCCCACCTCGTTTCCGAGGAAAGAATAAACCGCCTTGCCGCTGTATGCAATGCTCTCTATGACAGATTATATCATAGAGAGTTATTTTTTGTCAAGTTATGCAAATAATCAATAATTGTCCGGTAGATCGTTTTCAAGAAGGACTATCTTCTTCTTGCTTGTCTGATAAGCCTGCACCTTTGAAAGTGCTTCGTTAAGACTGTCAGCAACGTATACCTTCTCCATTTCGAAACCGGCATCCTTGATACCGTTATATATAGGAACTGTCTGAGCCTTGCCCACAAGCACGATATAATCGCAGGCTTTGGCAGCCTCCTGACCAAACTCGAAATTAAGCTCTTCCTGTTTCGCTCCAAGCTCTACCATACCCGGCGTAACGAGTATACGGCAGGCATCGAAAAGTCCGAGTACCGCAAGAGCCGCACGGCATCCGCTTGGATTTGAGTTGTAAGCATCGTCGATGTAGGTAACTCCGCCGCCCTTGTCAAGGAGCTGTAATCTGTGAGGTACTGCCGCAATGCGCTTTACAGGAAGTACAAGCTTTTCCATAGGTATTCCTGTACCGCAGGCGTATGCGATAGCTCCGAGGAGATTCTGTACACTGTGCTCTCCGAGAAGCTTTGTGCTGTATCTACAGCTCTGACCGTCAGGAGAAGTTACTGTGAACTCTGTTCCCCTGTCGGAAACTGTAACGTCAGTACCACGCCACATACTGCCCTCTGTAGTACCGTAAGTAACAGCATTCGGGTACTCGCTTACTTTTTTGCGAATAAGCTCGTTGTCGTAGTTGAGGTAAATCTTGCCTCCGTTAGCCTTTACGCAGTCAGCAAGCTCAAACTTTGTATTCACAACATTCTCAATTGAACCGAAAGTTTCAAGATGCTGAGGACCTACGGAAGTTATGATACCGTCATGCGGATTTGCGATCCCACAAAGCTCCTTTATCTCGTGAACTCGTCTTGCGCCCATTTCACAGATGAAGTATTCATGTGTAGGTTTGAGGTCACGGCGGACTGTTATTGTAACGCCCATAGGAGTATTGAAGCTCTCAGGAGTTTTCAGTGTCTCATACTGAGATGCGAGAAGCTCGCTGAGATAGAATTTCATACTTGTCTTGCCGTAGCTTCCTGTTATGCCGACTTTGTGAAGGTCAGGCATGGAAGCAAGCTTTTTCTTTGCATCATTGATGTACCAGTTATTTATAGCCGTTTCTATCGGCTTGTTTATGAGGTTTGAAAGCGGTGCAAGTATCGGTGTGATGTAAAGAGCAGTACCCACAAGTATATATGATACAGCCTCCTCGAACCATACATTCACAGCCTCGCCCTTGTCGCTCCAGAGCGGCATAACGTAAGCCTTGTCTATGCCGAGTACGACAGCTATCGTGAAGAATATCGCAATAAGTACGAAAAATGTGGTCAGCATACGCTTCATACGGGCTGTATATACCAGCGGCTTCTTGAACTTCTTGCCCGGCTTATTGATGAGCGCAAGAGCAAGATTCAGCACAGTAAAAAGTCCTACAAGCGCTCTTCCTGCGTTGTTGTCAGCACCTGTTATAAGCAGGCTGTACTGCACGACAAGAAGTGCAAGCGGATAGATGTAGCGCTTGATATTCTTCTTCATCCACCACGAATGTTCCGGCGTTTTATAGCCGTTGAGCTGTAACATATGGAACTCACGAAGTCCCGTAAAGATTATCGCAAGCAGAGTTACTGCTGCATAAACAAGCCAAATTATCAGATTAACCATACATATCTCCCTTAAAATGAGCCTTTATCATTCTTCTATTTTCATGAACGAGCACATTACACGGTTGAAAATGAACTGCTGTTCAAGGAACGAATAATGTCCGGCATTTTCGAGCTTTACAAGACCTGCATCAGGAATGAGCTTTTCCATCTTCTCGCCGTCAGACAGCGGAGTTGCTGTATCGTTCACGCCCCATACAAGAAGTGTCGGGCATTTGATATTTGGCAGATACGGCTCTAAGTCCTCATTTACGACCTTTACCATGACCTGTCGCATCATAGGCGAAGCCGCTGCATAGTCGGCGCTTCCCATTTTCTTGCGGAAGTTTTCGAGAGCATCCGGAGCTAATTTCTGCACTATCTTTGTCGAGAGTACAGCTTTGCCCAGCTTGTAGTAACGTGTGCGAAGGCTTTTTTTGTTTGACTTCGGAGGCATGATGCCGGCTGCATCAACGAGTATTACCTTCGTCACCTTGAAAGGCAGAGATTCCTTGCTGTGCATCTTTATGATGACACGACCGCCGAAGCTGTGTCCGAGGAGCATGACCTCGTTAACGCCGTAGTCCTTGATAAATTCGATAACGAAATCGACGTAAGAACCAACGTCCCATACTTCCTTAGGCTCATCGCTCTCGCCGAATCCCGGCATATCCATAGCTACGACCTTGTATTTCTTAGAGAGCAGGTCTATCATGTTAGCGAAAAGCTTGATATTGCTTCCCCAGCCGTGAAGAAGCACGATAAGATCGCCCTCGCCTTTTTCCTCATAGTTTATCTTTAATCCATTAATAGTTTTTACCATTTATATCACCGTTTTGCTGTTTTCGTGTATCCGTACACTAAATGATATGCCGCACGTATGACCGCATATACATATTAATTATATCATGTGCGGTATGTTATGTCAATTATTTTCATGGAAGTTTTCACGGCAAAAGCATTTATTTTTATTTTAGGTGATCGGGAAATTCACGTTGATTTGCAAGCAAATCAACTCAGCTTGTCGGAAAAGTCATTTTTATCATAAAATAAAGCACGGACGGCGAAACGCCGTCCCTACAATTTGCCGATTTTACGATTGATCGTGTAGGGGCGACGTTCCGTCGCCCGCAAATTTCAGATTTAAACCAAGTATTATTGACAGACTAAAGGAACGCCAATACCGGCGTTCCTCGAATTTATCCCGTAATATCCTTGTTAAAAAGCTTCATGGTGTCCATTCTGAGAGAACGATGCTGAGGCTTGCTGAGGTCAGGATCGTCAGCGAGTATCCTTGAAGCACATTCCTGCGCCATGCCCGAAAGCTCCATACTGCAAGCGACATCGGCTATTTTGAGTGGCGGCAGACCGTGCTGAGCGCTGCCGAAGAAATCGCCCGGACCACGCATTCTGAGGTCTTCTTCTGCAATTTTAAAGCCGTCAGTAGTCGAGGACATTATCTTCATCCGGCGGATGCAGTCCTCGTTTTTGTTGTCGGTGATGAGTATGCAATAGCTTTCAAATTCACCTCTGCCCACACGTCCACGGAGCTGATGAAGCTGAGAAAGACCAAATCTCTCGGCGTTTTCGATTATCATGACGGCGGCATTAGGCACATCGACACCTACTTCCACAACAGTAGTACAGATAAGCACCTGTATTTCGCCGTCGTGGAATTTTTTCATTACCTTGTCTTTTTCGGCTGAACGCATTTTACCATGCAGCAGAGCCACTGAACAGCCTTTGAGATTGCCCTTTGCAGCGTCCTCGGCGTAAGATTTTACGGCAAAAAGGTCGCTTTCACTGTCCTCTATCATTGGACATACCACATAAGCCTGTCTGCCTTCGCTGAGCTTGTCACGCAGGAAGCCGAAAGCTCCGGTGCGTTTTTTTCCTGTGACAGCGTAGGTCTTGACGGGTTTTCTGCCTTTCGGGAGCTGATTTATCACCGATATATCAAGGTCGCCGTATATCATAAGTGCGAGAGTACGTGGTATCGGAGTAGCTGACATTACCAGTTTATGCGGAGAATTTCCCTTTTCTGCCAGTGCAGCTCTCTGAGCTACGCCGAAACGGTGCTGTTCATCAGTGATAACAAGTCCGAGAGCCTTGTATTCAACGTCTTTCTGTATTATAGCGTGAGTGCCGACAATTACGTTAATTTCTCCGGCTGCTATCTTTTCACGCATCAGTGCTTTTTTCTTTGCGGTTGACGAGCCTGTGAGCAGGCAGACACTTATCCCCAACGGTTCAAGGAGTGCGGAAAGTGTATTATAATGCTGTGAAGCAAGTATCTCCGTAGGAGCCATAAGAGCCGACTGTATGCCGTTTTTCGCAGCAAAACAGCAGGCGGCTGCGGCTACGGCAGTTTTACCGCTTCCGACATCTCCCTGAAGCAAACGGTTCATGGGAGTATCCTTGCAAAGGTCAGCGATTATGTCTTCTACCGCATCAGCCTGTCCTTCTGTAAATTCAAACGGCAGAGCGTTTACGAATCCGCTGATATCAACAGTGCAGTCCATAGCGTATGCGGTAGTCTTTTTCCGGCGTATTTTCAGCAGATTCATGCCAAGCTGGAGTTTAAGCAGTTCGTCAAAGGCAAGTCTGCGGCGGGCATCTTCTGCGGCTTTGTCTCCGGCAGGAAAATGGATATTTTCGAGTGCCCACATAAGCGGCGGAAGATCGTACTGTCTGAGGATATCCTGCGGCAGAGTTTCAAACGGGAACTGCTTCATGATATCAAGAGCCTGACGCATATTATTCCTTACCATATTAAGAGAAAGTCCCTGAGTAAGCTTATATATCGGCTGTATCAGCACAGTTTCCTCGGCTTTGATGTATACCGGCGCAGTTATCTCCTTCCGGAGCATATTTCCGCTGACTTTGCCGTACATATAGTAGGTCTGACCTTCCTGCAAAGCCTGAAATCCGTAGATATTGTTGTATATCACGATAACTATGCTGTCTATGCCGTCAGTAGCGATAGCGGTGCATATGACAAGACCGCCTTTCACCCTCTGAGGACGGTTTTTCTGTTGTATAGTGAGTTTGAGAACGTTGTAGCTGCCGATAACAGTTTGCTGTATCGGTACATGAGTGCGGAAGTCGAGATAATCACGGGGAATGTGGTAGATAAGCTCGTAGGGGTTATCAATGCCGAGTTTGCGGTATTTTTCGCCTCGTGCCTTGCCTACGCCTTTGAGATATTCTATTTCTGAGAATAGATCAGCAGCCATAGCGGTGCTCCTTTCGGTTAATTGAAAATATTATATCACAGTTTTTCAAAAAATACAAGCACGGTGTATTTTGAAAAATTGCTGTTTTACAGTCCACCATTCTGTAGGGGCGGATATCATCCGCCCACGCCGTAACAGGTAATTATATTCGGGCGGATAATATCCGCCCCTACAAAAAATTGTTTCATCGCATAACATATAATACGGGATATTGACTGCAAGTTTCATAAATGATAGAATGATAATGACGGCACAGATATATTTTTTTATTTTAACAAGAAAAACTTTCGTCTTTTTTGCTGTTTAAAATCACTTATAAGTAAGAACTTGTATTCGGAGGTGTTATCATGCGTAAAATTACCGCATTGTTATCAGCATTTGCAATTATACTTACCCTTTCCGGCTGTGACAAGAAAAAATCAGAAAGTGAACCGCCGGAAGTCGAAGAAGTTGTCACAGAAGCTGTTGAAGAAGATACAGAACCTGTTTTCCGTGAGCTTAAAGACGAGGACTTCGCTCCCATTGACCTTAATCTCAGCATAGTGGACAAGGAATCTCCGATAGATATTCAATGTGCCGACCTTTCGGGCGTTGACTTTGGTCCAGTGCTTTCGCCGTGCAAGGCGACTGACATTGTTAACAAATACCTTCCACGTCAGCAGTTTCCGGAAAGTCCGGAGAATCAGGCACAGTACGATAAAAACAGAGAATATTTTCTTAAAAAGGAAAGTTACGGACAAATAGAACAAATCGTACATCTTGACACAAAGCTGTATTTAGGGGTAAACTATGATGACCTCTGTGGGAGTCACGCATCTGCGGTGTTCAGCTACGACCTCGAAACAGGCGAGTCAAAAATGCTCACTGAACACATCGGACTTGAATATAACGGCGGTTTTTCAGCACTTACAGCTGTACATGACAAGCTTATCTACATAAATCATATAGATGACAGTATGGGTGATATAAAAAGCTATGAGCTATATAGGCTCGAACCCGATACCGGCGAGACAACAAAGCTTGCCGAAATAAACGGCGGTGATGGCTATTGGCTGTCAAGAATTATTGAAGTGCCGGAAGGTGTTATGGTAAGCGGATTTATCAATCATGAAGACGAAGAAGGCTCAAACACTTTTACAAATACAGCAGTTATTGATACATACGATATTGAAACCGGCGAAAAATTGAGCACTTCACATGAGGATACACCATTTGAGCGTACATGGGGATTTTGTGACGGCGAACCTGTTGAAGTTTCCGGCGGATTAAAATCTGACGGTACAGGCAGTGAGCCTTATACTATAAAAACACAGTATTACACTATAGATACCGGCATGAAGAATGTCGGTGGAGTATATGCGTGGAAAGACCGCCTTTGTATACTTGTGAATGAACGTATGACTTATGGTGCTGATGAGCATCGTCTTTATACCTACGACCTCAAAACTATGGAGCGCACAAAGATGAAGTTCAACGGATTTACAGGTTCGGTAAACAAGTACGGAGACGGTATAATAAGTGCAGTACACACATCAGCTATGGAAAAAGGCGGATATGTTGCACTTACTCAGCTTTACTACATCCTGCCGGAAGTAGGCGTAGCGTACCGCCTTGACAAGATAGAATCCGAAAATATTTATGACCTCGATGATATTTTCTGCTTGATATCGTATAAAAAAGAAGAACGAACCAACGAAGAAGAGGGATACTTTTACAATGGCTTTAATATTCCGCCGGACAAGCTTTACTGGTTCTATAAAAAATAATGCGGAATTGAATCTTGCCGGTTTGCAATATTCTTGGGACGTCGAGGACGCCGTCC
>DEBW01000078.1:40115-45023 GCA_002348905.1 Ruminococcus flavefaciens
ACATTAATTATGAATTATGAATTTCCAAAAGGAGGACGCTATGAAAAAAATAATTGCAATTTTATCAGCACTTGCACTTACTCTCGCTCTTTGCTCCTGCGACAAGAAAAAGTCCGACAGCGAACCGCCTGAGACAGAAGAAGTCACAACAGAAGCTGTTACCGAAGAAGATGATGAGCCGGCATACAGAGAACTGACAGACGAGGATTTCAGCCGTATCGAAATGAAACTGAATACGCTTGATTCTCCTCCGCCGGTAGAGCTGAACTGCACAGACCTCAGCGGAGTGGATTTCGGAAAGAGAATGTCTCCCTGCAAGGCTGAGGACGTAAGAGATGATTACGTCAGCCGTACATATTCTGATGATCCTGAAATACAGGCACAGATAGAAGCAAAATTAAAAAAAATATGTGAAACTCCGTCAGAGGGCAAAATATCTGAAATAGCTGTTCTTGGCGATAAATTCTATTTCGGCGTGAACTATGACGACGTTGATTCACTGCATGATTCTGCACTGTTTAGATTTGACCCTGTTACCCTTGAATATGAGGAGATAAATTCCCGCAGCGGTCTTGATATCGGCGGATGCTACTTCGGACTTACTGCAATAGGAGACAAACTTTATTTCCACGACAACCACAATGAAGCCTTCGATTCGTATGTATATTCCATTGCTCCTGAGACTGGTGAGATCACAGAATTTGCCCATGTCGATTTTTCGATAAATCATATATACGGTGACGGCGACCGCATGGGAGTATTCGGTCTTAAACAGAGAGAAGGAGAAAACGGCTACGAATCTTTAAGAAAGTTCTACAACGCCAAAACAGGCGCAGAACTGACTCAGGATGAATATGAGGATATGGCACAGTATACTGAGGAGGAAGTTATGCATATGTCATATTGCGACGGTGAGCCGTGTGTCATTTCCGGAGGTTACGACAACGAAAGCGGAACGTATTCTCCGGTTACGATAAAAACGCAGTACTACACGCTCAATACCGATTTTAAGCAGTACAGCACTATCAATGTATGGAAAGACCGTGTATGCATCATTACAAATGAAGGACTTGCCTACGGCGGAAGCGAAACCCGTCTTTACACCTACGACTTGAAGAAAATGGAGCGTACTATGGTAAAGCTCAACGGTTTCAACAGCTGGTCTGATAAGGCTGGAGACGGCTTTTTCCTCACTTCCAACAATTCTAACTGGGGTAAGGAAGAATACAGGCTTTACTACTATATGCCGGATATAGGCACAGCTTTCCTGCTTGAAACGTCTGAGGGGATGTATAATACCCAGATCATCGGTACGAACAACTATATCTTCGTGATGAAGCCACTGGAACACGCTGACCAGTATTTTTACACCGGAAATATCTGGAGTATTCCTGAGAAGATGTACTGGTTCGATAAGAGCGAATGATCTTCACTTGACAAGTATGTGGCTTTGAGATATAATATATGAACAAAGACACTATGCTGCATGATATGCACGCAAAAAGAAACAACTGAACCGTTTCATTTCGGTGCATCCGAATTTGAAAATGCAGTTGCAATTTATATTCCGGTGATAATTATACCAATAATATAGGTAAACATTTTTATCATTCATATTACTAAGGAGAAATTTTTATGAAAAAAATGCCAATCATTTTATCAATCGCACTTGCAGCCTCATTCACCGTACCGACTGTTTCAAACGCCAAGAATAATTATCCAACCTCTCCTAAAGTTTTAAGTCCGAAGGAAATAGATGCCCTCAGCGAAGAAGAGTATGCAAAATATACTGCTGATTTTAAGGCATTTGAGAAAAATTTATCTGATGCATACCAGAACAATGAATACGACTGGGATTTCAACTCTGACGGAAATACTAATGCGATAGACGCACTGAATCTCGAATGGTATTACGCAGAACTGGCTACAAATACCAAGAAAGACACATATTATGATGTATATGAAAAAGACGGTGTAAAAGTTTGTGATAAATACAGTTTTACCGATGAAATACGTGCAAAAGCAGCCGAAAATGGTGATATAAACGGTGACGGATCTATTGACACCAAAGATGCAGTATATATGCTTACAGCAATGTACGACAATGAAGAAACAGGTGATGTGAATCTTGACGGCTTTGTTGACGCAAGAGATGCCTCATTAATGCTTGCATATTATTCTGCAAATTCTGTCGCTCAGAAATCAGATGCTGAAACAGAAGCCTGTATGACTTACCTCGGAGACTTTAACGATGACGGTGTAACAGATGCTAAAGACGCTTCAACTGTACTCAGCAAATACTCAAAAAATTCCGTCACAGAATAAACCAGCACTGTAAACATTACCGCACAAGGCTAAAATCCGCTACACTTGCGGCAGAAATAACAAATGAAGCTGTGTGCATTAGTTTCACACAACAAAAAAACACCCGGAGTTGCCGCTTCGGGTGTTTTTATGCTTATAACAAATGTTGTCAATAAACTTTTGCCTTTCAATACGTCATTCCCTGCAAACATAAAAAAGCCATAGAGAAGCTTTTCCCTATGGCTTTTAATATCATTCAACAGAAATTATGTAATAGTACACTGGCTGACCGCCGTTTACAAGCATTACTTCTATCTTGTCGCTGAGCTTAGCCTGTAACATCTGCTGGAGCTGTTCAGCGTTTTCCTCGCTTACATCAGAGCCGTATATAACTGTAACGTAGCTTGCGCCGTTCTTGCAGAGTTTCTTTGTAAGCTTTACTGTAGCCTTGTTTATATCCTTATCAGTGAATGAGAGCTTGCCATTGTCAAGAGCAAGTATCTCGCCTTCCTTGATAGAATGTCCCTCGAACTCGGAATCTCTTGCGGCAAAGGTGATAAGTCCTGTTGAGACTTTCTCGAAAGCCTTTGTCATATTTATCCTGTTCTCAGCAAGTCCGATACACTCGTCAAACGCCATCATAGCTGAGATGCCCTGCGGAACTGTACGTGTCTGGAGTACGCACACGCTCTTGTCTGTGAGCTTTACAGCCTGCTCTGCTGCCATGATGATATTCTTATTGTTCGGCAGTACAAATACAGTCTTTGCCGGAGTTGCAAGTATCGCACGGAGTATATCATCTGTGGAAGGATTCATGGTCTGTCCGCCACGTACCACAACGTCAACGCCGAGGTCTGTGAACAGAGCTTCGATACCATGACCTGCCGCTACTGCTACAAAACCGAACTCCTTCTCAGGTACTGCCGGAGCAAATCCTGCTTCGAGCTGTTCTGCTTCCTTGACCTTGTTCTGGTGCTGTATACGCATATTCTCTATCTTCGGCTTAGGATCGTTGATGAAGTAGCCGAATTCAAGCGCTTTCTGCAATGCCTTACCAGGATTGTCAGTATGTACATGAACTTTGATTATCTTTTCATCGTCAACTACAACTACGCAATCTCCGATAGTTTCAAGGTAGGCTCTCAGCATGAACGGATCAGGACAGTCAGGGTTCTTTTCGAGCATGAACTCTGTGCAGTAAGTGAATGTTATATTATCATCGTACTGACTTACGGCAGACTTGAATGCTTCGATAGAATTGTCCTTTTCCTCGGCAGCTTCCTCTGGTACTGCGATAGCACCGCCATTAAAGATGTCATACATTGCCTTGATTATGATAGTGAATCCCATGCCGCCTGCGTCAACTACGCCGGCTTTTTTGAGCTGTGGGAGCATATCTGTAGTTTTGGCAAGCACCGCCTCAGCTTCCTGACATACATCATTCCAGAAGATCACATCATTGCTTGTGGAAAGAGCGCTCTCCTTAGCTTTTTCGGCAGCAGCCTTTGAAACTGTGAGGATAGTACCCTCAACAGGCTTCATTACAGCCTTGTACGCAGCCTTAACGCCAAGATCAAGAGCCTTTGCGAAATCCTCGCATCCTGCCTCGCTCAGACCGTCAAGTCCCTTTGATATTCCACGGAAAATAAGCGAAAGTATTACGCCGGAGTTGCCTCTTGCACCTCTTAAAAGTGCTGAAGCAGCAGCCGCAGAGACTTCTGATACTGTTACTGTATCAGACATTTTTTTCAGCTCTGCAACAGAATTTCCTATGGTCATTGACATATTTGTACCAGTATCACCGTCAGGTACAGGGTAGACATTGAGTTCGTCTACTTCTCTTTTTCTGTTATTTAAAGTAATGGCGGCAGAAATAACAGCGTCTCTTAATAAAGCACCGTTTATCACAGTAAAAATCCTCCCAAAAAGATCAATAATTCATATCATCAACGTAAACGTTTACCTTGCTGACATCTATACCCACACATTCCTCGATAGTGAAAGTAACTTTATGGGTAATGCTGCTTACGGCAGCGGATATATTTGTACCGTAAGTAACTTTGATATGCAAGTCTATCACAAGACCGCCCTTGTCATCGGTACGCACACGAACACCCTTGCGCTTGAAGAGCCTGCCTCCTGTCAGAGAGGATACAGCTGAACGGAAGGTGCTGACATTGCATACGTCAGCAACGCCGAAGCAGTCGCATACAGCATGGCGTATAAGCTCGGTAAGATAATTTTCTGTAACGGAAATTTTGCCGATATGGTTTTCAACTGTTACCATTAAGCACACTCCCTTTTGTAAACATAATTACGTGTAAGCTGTACATAACACTACACATAATTATTATATCATAGCTTTTTTCAATTTACAATAGTTACAGATGATTTTTTTATCGCCGGAATGAAAATTGTTAAGAAATAGTCAAAGAAAAATTTGTGCATTTTTCTGCCGGAAGGATATTTTTGTAAAATCCCAGTATAAAAACATTGCGGACAGCATTTCGCCGTCCGCAAATTCTGTTGAAAAGTTATAAATTCACGTTGTTTTGCTCGCAAAACAACTCACACGCTTTTGTTGCAAGGGAAAAACTCTCTCTT
>DEBW01000078.1:45168-50901 GCA_002348905.1 Ruminococcus flavefaciens
GCCAAAGGTGACTCCCCACAGTGCGGGGAGATGTCAGCGAAGCTGACAGAGGGGACGGGCTCGTTGAGCCTGCCTTTGGAATCCGGCAGGGAGCGAGCCGCCCCCTGCACCCCAGCAATTCTGAGTTTTTCAACAATCTCTGTTGACAATATTCCAGCTATTTTAAGATTCAGTATTTGCAAATTTGTCTTTATATGTGCCTATTTCGGTAAATATGCCTTTACTGCTGCCGGTTATTTTCACAGAGGTTATGTCAGTATTCTGACCTCCGGCGGTTATCCAGTCGAAAAGGTCTTCTCCCTTGTAGCCGCTGTATGTGAAAAACTCCTTTCTGAATCCCCGAACCGACATTTTGTCACGGAACTCAACAGCCTGCTGAGGAGCATACAGAAACCGTCTGTCAAGCTCGAAATATCTCTCACGGACTATATCTCTGTCAACTGCTTCCTGCTCCGTATATGTATAACTGCCGTAATTGCCGTTTATATCAGCCATACTGAAAAAGCTTGCCATTTTTCTCGTGTCAAGCTCTGAACCCTTTGAAAGTATCTCGCCTGTACTGTAGGTGAAGCCTCTTGCAGTCGGGTATCTGTTCACCATTACATAGTTACAGCCACGTATATAAGGATATTTTCCGTAAAGCTTATACGCCGCATTTACTATACCGTCCCATATGTTAGAACCGCTTTTCACGTAGATATAGCTTGGATCGGTCAGGTTTTCATGGTCGGCATAGGGAATATAAACGTAATCTTCCATAAGAGAATTTATGGAAATATTGGTATAAAGTCCCGGAACAAGCTGATTTTCGGAGTAAAGCGAGGTATATCCTCTTGATACAAGGCTGCATCTTACGAAACCTCCTTCCGTTTCGGTTTTGAATGTGTCGATGAAGCCCTGATGAACTGCCTGACCATTTACAAACAGTAATGCACTTTTGCAGTCAAATTTACCTGTAGTCCCTGCTTTGAATACCGCCGAAAGCTTTGTATACGGCGTATAGAAGTCCTTGCTGAAAGTGAAGCTGAGTATATCCGTTATATCCTCCGAAGTACCGTCAAGAGCGAAAAGTCTGAGTAAAACTGTCATTTCACACCTCAACATTCTCCGCCGGTTCAAGGCAGGCAAGCGTAAGAGATACATACAGCATATCGTCTCCCCTGTCCTCAGCGGTGTAACTCTGAACGGTACAATTTCTGAATCTGACACCACGGTAAACTATGGTGATACCGCCTGTACCGGTCATATTATTGAGCTGTACAAGCACCGGAAGCGCTGCATCTCCACAGTAAACTCTGCCGGAAAGCAAAAGCTTTGACGATTTTACACAGGTATTCGTAAGCAGAGTTGCTCCCGTTATGGTCGGCTGTTCATACAGCGATGTTGCCGCTGATGCTTTGAAACTCTCGCAGTACAGCGTGATACTCCCTACAGCTACCGGCACGGCTTCACGATGACTTAATGTGCTGCTCATAAGCTCTCCCTTTCTATGCGCTGGACTCCGCCTGCTTTAATGCCGGCTGTGAGCACAAGGCGCTTCATATTTGTATCGTGCTTTATAACAAGGCTGGAAAGGCTGCTGCTCAGTCCGGATATACCGTTTATCGCCGGAAGTACCTTCTCCCCGAAATAGCCGTAGACCTGCGACATCGTACATCTTTCCGGAGCTGAAAGTATAACTTCAAGCTCCGCTCTGAACGGTATGAATATGGTGTACTGTGAATATACCGGAGTCATGGCTTCATAGCTTTTAGCTCCTATTACCGTGATGAAGCTGCCCTTTGACGATACCGGCACAGTGTCAAAGGCAAAGTAAACGTTGTCATTTCCGGCTTCAACAAGCGCCGTTCTTAATTCGTTGAGTATATCGAGCATAGTTATTCTTCTTTTTATATTCCTTCAAAAATAAAAGTCTGCGGTTCAATGAGGTCAGCACAAAGTTCATAGTAGTCCTTCATCATTGAACGTGCATATTTCAGTGCCGGACTTTCACTGTCACTGCGAACTTTTCCGAGGTAGTTATAGTCTGATTTTGCCGAGCCTGCGTGTATAAGCTGTAATTTATAATTTGCTATGGACGCTGCGAGATATTCAAGACGCACATCTGTATCCTCAGCGCCGTCTTTGAGCATAGCCTCAGTCTCAGTACAAGCCAGCTCAACTACAGCGCTCCAGCCCTCATTTACGCTCTCGCCGGAAAACATCTGAAATATCTGTGTAACGTGTTCTCTGTTCATTGTTCCTCCTTAAAGCTTGTATACGGCTGCGGCATCGTTTTCGGTTTCTGCCGAGAGCTGAACTTCCGTCTTGTTTCTGCCGGAGAGCTTTTCGTAAGCCTTTTTCAGTCCTTCAAGCTGTAGCCTGTTCATATTCTTAGCTGCTGCCTCAGCTAATAAAACAGCCTGTCTGCCGCCTGAGAAGTATGCAAGTCTGCGTATATCACGGCGAAGCTCATGTTCTCCGCCGGTGATATCATCTGCGGCAGACTTTGATGTGCCGTCATCGGTAAATTTCTTGGTAACTCCGGCGTTGACCTGTGCCGGTACAGCTACAAAGCTCCATTCATAAGCATCGGTTATATTATCAAGCACAATATGGCAAAGTCTGCCGCCATAACTCTTTCCCTTGATATGCGAACAGCTCTGCACCGCCTTATCACAGCCGCATACCGAGCATTTTCTCTTTGCAGCCGAACATGATATGCTTACTTCCTTTTTTATACCTCCGTCTATCTCAGCGATGAGATTTTTATTGTCGTCCGTGCGAACCATATACGCAGAAGCTTTCAGATACCTGTAAGGCACGCCGTACTTGGTGGTGCGCTGTTCATCGGTAACTATCTCAGTATCGAAAATACGGGCGTTCTGATTTGCTGTAGAAGCATCATGGTCGAAAATTCCAGTTCTGCCGATAAAAAGCTCTTTCAGCTTTTCAAGAGCACTGTCTGAGAAACATTCGCAGTCACGGTCGATGTCGTTATCACAGAGTATGACCGAAAAAGTGTAAAGCTCATCGGCTGAAAATTCTCTGCGTGTGAACCTGTTTATTTTATCGAGTGTATCTTTTTCCATAGTTTACCTCCTTTTATATTTCTGCGGACGCTTGAAGCGTCCGCAGTATGATTTATCGTCATGATGTGATAGTAAGCACCTTTACGGCATCCGGAGTTATCTTTCTGAAACCGCAGGTAACAGATACAGTTATCTGGTCGAGCTGGCGGTCGATAAGCTTGTCTGTTTCGAGAACAAGTCCGGTGCTTGTGATAAATTCAAGGGCAAAGTCCTTGTCAAGACCGATAACCTTTGCATCGCTGACAGCCGCAGACTTCACAAGCTCTGAGCCGAATGGGAGCATCATTCTGCCGTCAGCCTCAGCTCTTGCGTCACGCATCTGATCCATGGCTGCTATCTTTGAAGCTACTGCCGGAGATGCTACAACTGTAGTCATATCGAAGTTGTCAAAACAGCCGTAGAGGTCAGCAAGGTCAGCATAAGTGAGAGCGGAAGTGCTTGTTCCTGTCGCATCTGCGAGAAGCACTGTCACAGCCTTTTTTGCAATGGCATTCGCAAGCTTTACGCCGATACTTCTAAGCATAACGCCGAATACATCAAGACGCTGTCTGCGGACTGCTTCATAGGAAGCGTTGATAAGTCTGCCTATCTTGGCGAGAGTTATAGCTGAAGTACCCTCAGTTACAGTAGCCGCAGGAAGTGAATATGTCTGAGAAGTATCGCTGTACTGTGCGGAGTCGTCAAGCACACAGCCGAGGTACTGGCTGCTCTCACTGACAGTTTTCACGGCGGTGGTAGNNTGATAGCTGTAAGTACAGTGTCATCAAGTCCCTTTTTTATGCAGCGTGAAACGAACTCAGGGAAAAGCACAGCAGTTTCGGTAGAAGCGAAGAATTTTTCAACTCTGTCGCAGTCTGCACCGTTGACTCTGATGTTGAATCTCTTGAGCTGACGCTCGAAAGCATCGAGAGAAGAAAGCTCTGTGCCGATGTAAGCTGAGGACGGATCAAGCTCCTCAAGAGCAGCTGTGAATGACTTGCCGCTGAGATTGTAAAGACCTTTTTCAAGTTTGATATCGTTATACATAAATTTACCTCCAAGTAATAATTTAAACATTTTTCATTGTTTGTTCGTTGCGAAGCTCTATCTCCTTCGCCTGAGCATTTTTAAGCCTTGCATTTGCAAGTTCAGTTTCGTCCTGTAGGTTTATGCAGTCCCACTGTACGCTGCAAACAGCGTCAGCGCCGGTGACACACAGGAAAGCGTCACCTATCTCACGTAGTACCGGAGTAACAAGTCTGCGGTAGTATTCAAGTTCTGATGTAAGTATATCAGCCTGCTGCGAGGACATACGCTCAGTTGAGCTCCAATTCAGTCCGAGCAGAAAAGGCGGTATTGCAAGCTTTGAGATAAGCTGTTCCAGTAACTGACGAACCGGAACATTTGTATCAAAAAGTTTATTTTCCGAGCCTATGACCTTTATATCCACATCTCCCACGGCGATAAAGTCCTTGACCTTGCCGTATCTTGCCGAGTTCATACCGTCAGCCCATTCACGGGCTATCTGCATGGCGTGTTCCTTTGCACTGGTCATGTCACCTTCTCCGCCGTCCGGCTTATACGTCACAGCATAGCGGACATTTCCGGCACGGTCGTAATTCTGACCGATACACTGGTATATCCTGAGGAGTATACTGCTCATTGCCGGAAGTCCTCTGAGGATAGAATGACCGTTGATAAGCGATGCATAGACTATCCTCTCCGGATGAGAAAGCTCTTTCATCGTGCCGTCAGCACGGCGGACTGAGTATTTTCTCTCAAATGGCGAAGCTCCGGCAGAAACTACTGTTGAAGCGGAATCGCCGTTCCATAAACCGGCTATGCAGCCTTTTTCCCCGTCAACTACTATTTCTCCCACAGCACTGCCATAGGTAAGCAGACTGTCGAGGAATATGTCTGCAAAGCTGTTCAGCGATGTACCTGTAAGACCTACAGGCACATTCTCGCAGAAGCGGTCGAGCTGCTGCTGATATCTTTCGTCAGAGCTTATGAGTCTGAAACCGCCTGTAAGACGTATGATCTTCATTATAGCTGCATCAATTACAGGTACAGCATATCTCAGTCTGTCGAACAGTTCCTTTTCAAGCGGAGCGTATGCCGGCGGAAGTGAAAGAGCAGTATCAGCCTCTCTTTCCGCAAGCACCATCTCCGGAGCTGCTCTTGTGTGTTTTTTCTTAAAAAGCTTCATTTTTCCTCCTTTTTACTCTCTGCCAACGGACAATGCGAAAAAACTTTCATCCTGTCTTTCTTTCATGACATACGCCACAAAATATCGCATATCGTCCATAGCGTGGTCATTTTCCTTGACCGGTACATCAGCACCGGCTTTGTCGTTCCAGCGATAGAGCGAAAACTCCCTAATTATGTCCTTGCAGCTTTCATGGATACGCAGCTTGTTCTGTTTAAGAGCATTGCTTACACGCCTGATACCGCTTACCACATCGTTATCTGCCTTAGCCGTCTTAAATCTGTTGTGTCTGCGGATACACTCAATAAAACTTGCGGCTGAAGGATCAACGATGACCTTTTCGATATTACGTTCACCTGCCAGCTCCTCCAGAGCAGCATAATGCTCCTCATCTGTGCGGGAAACTCCCTCTTTTTTCGATGCGAAGTAGTACTCCTTCAAGCGATGCCAAACGCCGTTGCAGAGTCCCCACAG
>DEBW01000078.1:50937-52443 GCA_002348905.1 Ruminococcus flavefaciens
CCGAATGACGAAGGGTTGACAGTGCCGTAATCGCAGGATATGATATAGCGTTCACAGGCAGGCTCGCTTCCGCTGTAAACATGGATTGCCGGATCAAACATTGGATAGACCGCTCCCTCTGATGCCGACCATTTGCCGAGCACGAATCTTTCGTAAAATGCGCCGGAATACAGCTTTTTATAGCGTTCCTTCATGCGTTCTGAAAGAGAAGGGTTATCATCCATAGTGAAATGGAGATAAAGTACATTCTTCTCCTCTGCCTTTTTTATCCACTCGATGTAGAACCAGTGAGCCGGATTATCAGGATTGCAGTTGAACCACATTTTCGAGCCGTTTACCGAGCATCTTGCAAGAGCCTGCTCCACGAAGGAGCGAGGCATAAGAGCCGCCTCATCAAGGAAAACTCCTGCGAGAGTGATGCCCTGTATAAGAGCGGCTGAACTTTCGTCCTTGCCACCGAACAGGTAAAAACGGTTTGTACTGTCAAGGAAAGTGATATCAATATAGTTCCGGCTGAGTTTTTCCTCCCATGAGAAACCCAGCTCGCCGATCATTCCAAGCAGCGGAGTTATAACATTCCTGCGAAGTGAAGTTACAGTCTTGCCGCACATCGCAAAAGCTTTATCCCTGAAAGACGATGATGCCCAGAGAACGAACCCAAGCGACATAGACATTGTTTTTCCGCTCCGGACTGCGCCGTCGCATATAATAGCATCCTTGTTCATGCAGGACTTTGTACGCCACCAGTTTATTGTAAGACGCTGTTTAGCCGAAAGTGTACTTATCTCCAAATCATTCCTCCTCCATTTCTGCGGAAGCGGTAAGAGCCTCAATAAGACCTGATGCCTTGCTGCGGTCGGCAAAGAGGTTCTCCAGCTCATAGAGTTTTTCAAGAGCTTTCATACGGTCGAACATCTTCACCTCGACTCCTCCGCCCCGAACACGTTTTATCTCGGAGATATTAAATAGGTCAAGCTTTTCAAGCGTTTCCGGCGGCGGCAGTTCATCGGCAAAAGCGAGAAGCACACCGTCATTACAGTTACCGAAAGCGAGCCGTCTCAGCCCTGACAATACTGCATCGCCGTCATCAAGTGCCTTACGAAGTTCTCTGACAGTACGCTTGCAGGCTGAATTTTTAAGGCAGGCAGCCGCTTCATCCAAAGCCTCCTCTCTGCTGAAACCAGCTCTTACAGCAGCCTCCTCAGCATCACCCAGCACAGCGTAAATGCAGCAGAACCTTTTTCGCATTGCTTTGATATCCTTTTCTGACATGAAAAAACCTCCTTTTCTGAAAGACTTGCTGACCTTATCATCAACGCCTTTCATAATGGGGAGGAAATCGGTACTTTTTCAACGGAAACCCGTTGATTATTGAAAAAATAATTTTTTACTTCGTACACATTAACAATTTTCAACATAATAAGATAGCCATAAAGTACAAAAGTGCCTGTCATAATCCTGACAGGCACTTGAGAATGTCGAAAACTCAGAATCGCTGGGGTGCAG
>DEBW01000182.1:0-13517 GCA_002348905.1 Ruminococcus flavefaciens
TTTCTGGTTTTATCATTTATATTCTACCAGATTTTTGGGTGTTTGTCGACTGCTCTTTCAGTATAACACTTCAAGATGTTTCAAGTTTCAATAAATTATTCATAAAAATCACTTTCTTATGCATGATTCCGCAAAACTCACAATTTATTTTCTTTTGGGTGATTCACCTTGAATGTCTCACGAATTGTTTTATCATATTCATTTGCAATTGGAACACCCAACCCGGCTCGCTCAAATCCCAAATCAAGGCCGCCACAGTCGGAGAAAAGAGATAATATTCTTATTTTTAAAATCTTCATATACTTACAATTTCCCTATTTTACATTATACCTGAATTCTTCAAAAAAGCCAATAGCCCAAAATGAAAAAGCACGGGTCTCGATTTCACTTGTTAATTGTTCTAATCAGTATAATTTGACTGCATTTTGTATTATGCGAAAAGCTGATTTCAGACTAAAATACACCTTTCATATTATAATTTTGTCCATAACATCTATGTTATTGTTATGTCGCATACAAATCTAATAATTGATTTCCGTGTTGAAAAAGCACTATCTTCAAATTAACGAAGACAGTGCTTTTACTTTTGCAAAAACAACCAATCAAACTGCCAAAATTTCTATTGCTAAGGTGTTGCGTTCGGCACTTCGTAGACAAACTAAAACGTCAGGGTTTATGCCCTGACGTTTTGCTTTAAATTGACAAAATATGTTATGAGTGGATAAATGTAATCAGATCATCTTTACCGCCTGTGGAAATGTAGCTGTAATACGAAAGAATAGTTGAAGCATCAGTAGCATCTATTTTCTTATCGCCGTTTACATCAGCAGCTTTTTCCTGTTCTTCTGTCAGACCTGACTTGCCTCCGGTTGAAAGTGCAGCGTAAACTTTAAGAACAAATGAAGCATCACTCGCATTTACTTTGTCATCGCCGTTTGGATCTCCGAGCTGATATGCTTCTGACTGTGAAGTTGATGTTGTTGTGGAGGTCGTAACTGGCTCAGAAGTTGTTGTGACAGTTGTAGATGTCGTGGTGGTTGCAGTCTCACTTGAAGTTGTTGTACTTTCACTTGTAGATGTGGTGGTTTCAGCAGTTGTTACGGTGGTAGATGAAGAAGTTGCAGTTGTTTCGGATGACGTACTTGTTTCAGTAGTTTTTGTAGACGTTGTTTCAGATTTGTCTGTTTCATCTGCTGTCGTTGCTGATGTGGTAGTTTCTGTAACCAAAGAAGTTGTTGACTGAGTTGTAGTTTCAGATGTAACGGCAGGTGTTGTATGAGTTGTTGTAGTTGATGTAGATGAGGTCGTTGTATCAGATGCAGTGCTTGTAGTCGTAGATGTGGAAGATGCCGTTGTTGAAGCTGTAGTTGTGGATGCAGTTACGGTGGTTGTAGTTGTTGAAGAAGTCAAAACCGTGCTGTTTGTAGTCATCGGCATTGTAGTGGATACTGTTGTTGTAGATGATTCTTTTTCGGTCACAGATGTTGTTGTTGACTGCTTCGTTGTGGTTGTGGCAGAAGAAGTTTTGCTGTCAGTAGTCATTATATTTGAGGACGTAGTTGCTGATATGGTTTTAGTTGTTGAAGCTGTAGTTTTCGTTGTCGTCGATGTAACTGCAAATGTAGTTGATGATGTTGTTGCAGATGTAGTCTGCGTTGTTGAAGTAGTTGTGGTAACCTCCGTTATTATGCTTGATGTTGCCGATGTTGTATTAGTTGTGGATGATGTGATCCCGGTCGTAGTCGATGTAGCTTTTGAAGTTGTCGTATCTGTGGTTGTTTTTGAAGTTGAAGTCTGCGTTGTTGCAGTAGTTTTAGCAGACGTTGTATATGATGTAGTTTTGGTTGTTGAAGCTGTTGTTTTTGTTGTAGTAGATGTAGTTGCGGAAGTCGTTGAAGATGAAGTTGATGTTGCTGTTGTAGTTGAAGTCTGCTTTGTTGAAGTCGTGGTAACATTCGTTTTAAAGCTTGATGTTACAGTTGTTGTATTAGTTGTGGATGATGTGATTCCGGTCGTAGTCGATGTTGCTTTTGAAGTTGTCGTATCTGTGATTGTTTTTGAAGTTGAAGTCTGCGTTGTAGAAGTAGTTTTAGCAGACGTTGTATATGATGTAGTTTTGGTTGTATTTGATGTAGCTACGGAAGTCGTTGAAGATGAGGTTGATGTTGCTGTTGTAGTTGAAGTCTGCTTTGTTGAAGTCGTGGTAACATTCGTTTTAACGCTTGATGTTGCAGTTGTTGTATTAGTTGTGGATGAAGTTGTTTTAGTCGTAGTCAATGCTGCTTTTGAAGTTGTCGTATCTGCTGTTGTTTTTGAAGTTGAAGTCTGCGTTGTAGAAGTAGTTTTAGCAGACGTTGTATATGATGTAGTTTTTGTTGTAGAAACAGCAGATGTTGTTTTTACTGTAGTAGCTGTGCTCGTTTCAGCAGTTGAAACAACTTTTTCTGAAAGCGTGATATTTCCGCTTTTTACCGTAACTGCAATTTTATCCAGATTTGCATTGCAAATAGTCGCATTGCCAAGAGTTACCGAATATTCTCCGGCTGACGCTTTATCATTCACGGTGAAAACGAGAGTAAAAAGAACACCTTTTGCAGTCTGATTTTCAGTTGCAATATAGTCACCGAATGAGATGCGGTATTCGCCGTTGCTTACTATCTTTGCAGAATTATAATCCGGTGCAATATCGCTGAATTCCACTTTTGAAAGTGTGAGTGCGGAACTGTTCCAGAAAACATCTGCCGTACCGAATGTAAAACCGGGATTCTGTTTTGCTGTAACAGGTATCTTTATTTCACAATCATCACCGATAACAGCCTCTGAACTGCCTGCTTCAAGTGCAAGTCTTTCATTTGAAGTCTTTCCGCCGAGAGTAACTGCCACTCCGGTAAGAATGGCAGAGACAGACTTCAAGTCATTGTCATATATGTGTGCATTGTCAAGAGTTATCATATACTCCCCTGCTTTGGCAGTATCAGTAACTGTAAATGTGAGCGTGAAAAATGTTCCGGCTTCGGTGTAATTTTCTTCTGCAAGAAAGCTTCCGAAACTTGCACGGTATTTTCCGCTGTTTTCTATGGCAGCAGACGAATTATCGGGAGCTATCTCAGTATACTCAACAGATTTGAGGTCAAGTGCAGTACTGTCCCATTTTATGTCTACAGTTCCGGCAGCATATCCGGGATTCGCTGCTGCCCTGACAGGTACGGTTATCTCCGTACCTGCTTTCAGGTCAGCTTCAATGCTTTCAGCAGTAAGTACAAGCGCTGAAGATGCAAATGCCGGTGCTGGAACGAGTGTGAATACAATGGCAAATGCGAGGAACACCGCCAACAATTGCTTCTTCATACGGTATCAGTTCCTCCTTGTTTTTCTGTTGTTATGATGTATGAATCATAGCCTTCCCAGCCGTTGACATAGCGTGTAAGTATCATTGCATCCTGAATGTCAACAACACCGTCACGGTCAAGGTCGGCGGTATCAATATTCACCTCTATGCCCTTGACTCCGTTAACATAACGTGTAAGTATTGCTGCATCTCTTGCATCAACAGTACCGTCGCCGTCGATATCACCTATGGTATACTCTGTTTTTGAGAGCGTTTCTTTCAGCTCGGCAAGCTCATTTTGAGCTGCTTTAAGAGCGGCTGATGCCTCGTCTGCGAGAGCCTTGTAATTCTTAGCCTGAGTTTCGGCTGCTGCCTTGTCAGTTTCAGCAGCTTTCTTGGCTTTTTCGGCTTCTTTAAGCTCTTCATTAAGTTCAGATATCTGCTTCTTGAGACTTTCATCTCCGTCTACAGCTTCTGTCAATTCCTTTATCTTAGCATTCAGTTCTTCGACCTTTGCATTTGCAGTTTCGACCTTTGCATTTGCAGTTTCGAGATCTGTATTTGCTGTTCCGAGAGCAGACTTAGCAGTTTCAAGCTCAGCATTGACAGTTTTCAGAGATGCCTGTGATGTTTCAAGATTTTTTTCTGCCTTTTCCTGAGCTGTTTTAGCAGATTCAGATTCTTCTTCTGCCTTAGTCTGAGCCTTTTTAGCGGCTGTGGCAGCTTCCTCTGCGGTTTTCTGAGCAGCAGCAGCTTCTTCGGCTGTTTTTTCTGCGGCAGCCTGAGCAGCCTTTGCAGCTTCAAGCTTTTCTTTCAGCTCAGCTGATTCTTTCTGAAGGACTTCATCTTCACTTGCCTCGCCTTCTAATGCTTTTTTCTTAGCCTCGGCAGCTTCAAGTTTTTCTGTAAGGTCGGCTACATTTGCATTTGCAGTTTTGAGGTCTGACTTTGCAGATTCAAGAGCTGTCTGAGCTGATGCAAGTTCTTTTTCCGCCTTTTCCTGAGCTGTTTTAGCGGCATCAGCCTCCTCCTCTGCTTTAGCCTGAGCAGCTTCGGCAGCTGCCTGAGCAGTCTCTGCGGTTTTCTGAGCAGCAGCGGCTGTTTCGGCATTCTTTTCAGCTTTAGCCTGAGCGGCGGCTGCTTTTTCAGCAGCGGCTTTCTGAGTTTCAGCTTCTGCTTCTGCTTTTTCCTGAGCAGCCTTTGCAGCTTCAAGCTGTTCTGTAAGCTCCTCTGCCTGCTTTTTGAGGACTTCATCCGCATCAGCAGAATCTTCCAGCAATTTTATTTTCTCCTGAGCATCTTTAAGCTGCTTTTCAAGGTCGCTTACTTTATCATTTGCAGCCTTGAGGTCTTTTTCAGCATTTTCAAGAGCTGTTTCTGCCTCGCTGAGACTATTCTTAGCGTCAGCAAGCTCAGTATTTGCTGCTTCGAGAGCATCCTCTGCGGTTTTCTGAGCTGTTTCTGCCTTTTCCTGAGCAGACTTTGCAGAAGCTGCTTCCTTTTCTGAATTTTCAGCCTTTTCTGTCATCTCGGCAACAGTTTTCAGGGCTGTATAATATTTCTTATCATTAAGAAAGTCCTTATAATTCGTAACATTGGACTGGTACTTCTCATCAATGGCAGCATATGCCTTTTCAGCAGCTTCAATAGCTTTTCCTACAGCTTCGAGATCAGGATTATCGCTCCAGAGATCCTTATGTATGCTGTCTATCTGTGAGATAACAGAAATTACATCCTCGCCGCCGATAGCTGCCACTTCAAGAGCAGTATACTCCTTTTCAGCTTTTTCGAGTTTTTCATAGTTTGTGACAGCGCTCTTCTTTGTATATGCAAGTTTTTCGTAAACGGCTCTTGCGTAATCTATCTTAGCCATGCACTCGTCTGTTAATTCAACAGTGCCGATATAGCAGTCTATAACGCTGACAACATAATTCGCTGTTATTTCCTCCGGATGCTTCTCGTAATACTTCTTTGCTGTCTCAATGTAAGTATCATAATTGGTGACAAGTGCTTTCTGCTCATCAGTAAGCTTACAATATTTTTCGGCTATGCCGTCAAAGTGTTCTTTCCAGCTGTCATAACCTTCAAGGTCAGGAAGTATACTTATATCATACATTACCGAAGTCACAGGCGTGAACCCATAATTCACAGAAATACAGGTATATTCCTCAGTCAATGTTATTTCGTCACCTGGTAAATATTCCTTTCCGTTTACGCTGTAGTTTGAAAAACGGTAATACTCATTAGGATAAGTCATTTTGCATTCAGGCAGAACGTACTTGTAAGTTCCGGCTTTTAACTTTATATCAGGCATATTCGGATCAGAAGTATAGCTTGAAATGGATACCTGTGTAGATCCTCCTTTTTCGTCGGGTACATCGACCATACCTGTTCCGTCAAAACGGTAAAAATGAATTATCGGAGCGCCCTTATACGTACACAAGCCCATATGGTCAGGTGCATCCGGCTGCAATGGCATTTCTTTTCTTATCAGGACATCATCATATGTCGAACCGTTTCTGCCTTTAAGTTTAAAATCATCAAGGCAAGCATCCTTAGTAACAGCAGATGCACTTATGTTCCACTTTTCGCCGACAATGAGCTTTGATAACTGCGTACATAAAGCAAATGTACGAGTCAGATCAGTGACATTCTTGGTATCAAAACTTCTGAGGTCAACAGTGCTTACAGCAACACAGTTTTCAAACATTGAGACCATACTTGAAACATTTGAAGAATCAGCATTTTTAAGGTCAATATTTTTAACGGCTGTGAAATCCTTGAACATTTCATCACAAATTGAAGGAAGAACTGTTCCTTCTTCTGCAACGATAGTTTCAACTGTATCATTTTTTGCAAATACACGGACATCACTCAGCTTGACATTCCCTTTAAGTGTAAGGATACCGCCTTTCAGAGTGCATGAATCATTGCTCATTACCTCTGTCAGATAGCCTTTTTCTCCTTCTTTGTCGATTCTTGCATAAGAAGCATTTGTCTTGCTGCTGTCAAAAACAGTGCCGTTTCCGCCGACAATAGAAGTGCATTTTGTAAACATATTTGTTGATCTATTAACGTTTGAAGTAGTCCACTTATCTGAAACAGTGATAGTTTTCAAAGAGGTACAGTTGTAGAACATACCGTCCATGTAGTTCACATTGGATGTATCAAAGCTTGTGAGGTCAAGCGCAGTAAGAGATGTGCAGTATGCAAACATACCTGATGTATTCAGCAGCTTACTTGTATCAAAATCGCCCATTTTCAAGGTTTTAAGATTTTTACAGCCGTTGAACATATTCATGGTACTTGTTTTTACATTTGAAGAATCGGCATTGGTAAGGTCAATCTCATAAGCACAGAAATCCTTGAAAAGCGTTGAGCAGTCTGTTGGAAGGATCGCACCTTTTTCCGCAACTACTTTTGTTACAACAGAATTTTCAGCATATGCATCTACATCTTCTTTCAGAACCTCTCCTGCAAGAAGTGTCAGAGTACCGCCAGTAAGCTTGCATGATGTTACTCTTGGTATCTCAAATGTCTCCTCTTCGCCGCATTCCTCGCATACACGCTTCATCAAGCCTTTTTCCTCAGCTGTAGGCTCTTTCAGAATGCTCCACTTTCCCCATGCGTGCCTGTGCAAAGGAGAAATAACAACGTTGACCGCAAGCTCAGTATCACTGCCCTCAACGCATATTCCAACGCCTTCAACGAAATGAGCGCCTGCCGGAGCAGTGATCTCACAGTCGTCTAATGTCAGCTTTGCACCTTTATTGAACCTGACTCCTGCCGGCAGCGATATATCATATTTTGCCCTGATAGTAAGGTCTGCATCTGAGTTGAGCACAACCTGCTTGCTGTCATAAGAATTTATAACGCAGGCTCTGGTATTGGTGATAACAAGACCGTCAAGCTGATTGTCTATCGGTATATTCACTGTCTTATCATCTGAAACATATCCGAAATACTCATAGTTTACTGTAAGTGTAGTGGAAGCAGCATCATATGAAAACTGTGCGTAGGAGCTTTCGGAATTATACCTTTTTCCGTTTATCTTGAAATCATAATATGTAACATTCGGCTTTGAAAGATAACCCGGTGTCTCTTCTGTATCTATACGTGCGTACTCATATTTGATCTTTTCACTGTCGTAAACCGTTCCGTTTCCGCCGACAAGAGAAACACAATTCTTAAACATCTCACTTGAATCCCTAAGATTACCAGTATTCCATTTATCTGAAACAGTGATGGTTTTCAGAGAGGTACAGTTGTAGAACATACCGTCCATATGTCCGGTGTTTGACGTATCAAAGCTTGTGAGGTCAAGTTTCACAAGAGATGTACAGCCCGAAAACATACCGGTCATATATAACAGTCTGGTCGTATCAAAATCGCCTAAATTTAACGTTTTAAGCTTTTTACAGCCGGCAAACATATTCATGACACTTGTTCTTACCTTTGAAAAATCAGCCTCGTTAAGGTATATCTCAGAAGCATTGAATTTCATGAACAGTTCCGAGCAGTCTTCCGGAAGAACAGCTCCACTTGCTGCAAATACCTTTTTAACGGCAGTGTTTCCGGCATAAGCCTGAACATCCTCTTTATTTATGTTTCCGCTGAGAATGAGAGTTCCTGTTTCACGGTCAAGAATAGCGGTAGAATCTGCCGCATCAGCAGTAACACATGGCTCATACAGCATTATCTCACCTGTGGTCTGCGGCATTACACCGCTGATGAGCGCTAAGGCAAGAATGAATGCCGCTGTTTTTTTGAACATTTTTCCTTTCATCAGTCACCAGTCCTTTTTTAATCATAACAAAAGTGCAGCCAACAGAATACACCTACTCCGAAAGCTACACTTCATCACTATACAGCTGACGAACAAGTACAAAACACTCTGCTGTATACGCACCCACCACCGCCTATATAACAGTCAATATACCTACATTATAGCATCTATATTACTGTTTGTCAACGTTCCGGGCATTCTCTCAATAAATTTACCTTAACGTTTTTTGTATATTGTACATACAATACTCTCAACTACTTCAAATGAGTATAGAAAAAACGCCTTGTTATGGCGGTTTAAGCTTTATTCATCAGGCAGACTTTCAAGTATTTCGTATACTTCATTATCTTTGGCAAACCTGATTTTTTCATTCTCATCTACAAGAATATATTTAGGCAATCCAATATAATAATCTTCATCTAAATCAAAGAAAGGCATATAAACATCAAACCCGTTCCAATTGCATCCAAAAGCAATACTATTGAATTTTATTACGTTTTCTTTGGCGAACTTTATTACTTTTTCAGATTTTGTCATATTTCTCG
Source organism: Ruminococcus flavefaciens (assembly GCA_002348905.1). GTDB lineage: Bacteria > Bacillota > Clostridia > Oscillospirales > Ruminococcaceae > Ruminococcus > Ruminococcus flavefaciens_O. Next base: position 8,660 of record DEBW01000182.1, read on the forward strand.
CTTCTTCATAATCTTTTTTGCAATGTGATGAATCATCTTCTAATGCTGTCTGCAATATAATGTGCAAGTTTTCTATGGCATACCGCTAAAATCTGTTCGATTCTTAAATTCTCGAATCCAAACAGTCTGGCAATTGAAGCCATTGACTGTCTCTCCCACAGATACATATACAGAATGTCTCTTTTGGTCTGTGGCAGCCTGTTCAGGCTTTCCTCTACCACATTTCTGTCAAATGGAAATTTTGTACCGGAGTAATCGTAAACACGCTGAAGATACTCTGTAGACTGAAATGCTGCTGATTCCAGAGCATCAAAAACCTTGTGATATATCACCTGATTCGGATAATACTTGGAATTTGCAAAAATGTCAATACCCCTGCGGTAAAAATGCTCCAGTATTGCCGCTGCACAGCCTGCGGTTCTTTTAGAATACAAGAATACAGGTAGGAACGCCCATAATGCTTTGACAGATTTCATAAAATTATTTTCTCTATTATACCACATATTATCATATTTTTCAAGCAGAAAAGAAGCTGTTTTACTGATTCATCAATCAAAGAAATATTTTGCAAAATAAGAACGGGGGCAATTTTCCTGCCATCGCAAGTAGAATCTGCGTATTTTTAAAGTAAAAAAGCGCAGCAAAAAAAGCCATAGATACGTTATAAAGCGTATTTACGGCTTTTTCGTTTTCTAAAGAATATGCATTTTTGTTCAGCGAGGGGAGAAAATCAGAATACCTGACACATTTTCTAGCTCAGAAAACTGGAATCAGCTACTTAAAAATCAATGTGACAGGCACTTTTTGCTGAAATTTCCAGTGATTTTGAAATATGCTTCTACAGAGCGAGGTATAAAAAAACAAGTGGAACGACTGTAAAAGCCTTTCCGCCTTTATTTACTGCTTCATATAAAACTCACACTCATATCAGTATGCACGGAGAACCTGAAAGAAAAGTGCGAGGAACGTCAGATTCACATCTTTTACAAGTTACTTGATAAAGGATTCGCATAAAAAGAAACATCCTTCTTTCGCAGAATGTAGAGTAAATAATATTCGGGTGTACTTTTATAGGGTTCTCCTCTTAAAATCAAACTTCGACAATTTTTTTATCTTCTCCCCATTGACATTATCGCTTAATTGGTATATAATATTATTACTGAAAGACTTCTATGGGGGCGTAAAGGTTTCGACGGGGGTCTCGAAGTGTGATAAGCGAGTGGAGTATGGCATGATCTCCTTAATCCTTGCCACGTTTAAATATAAACGCTAGAAGAAATATTACAGTTTCTACAAGAAGTAGCGAACTGGTAGCTGCTTAAGTCAGCTACTGTCCACCGAAAGAGTACTGCGGCTTTCGCTTGGGCATCGATTAGCAGTGAACGTCTGCCGGAAGTGTCCGTGTCCGGCTGATGTATACGGACTACTTTGCTTCTCAGCCCGTTTACCGGCGGCTTTGCAGGGGAATCTCAATAGGTAAAATACACTCGTAGAAAGTTGCATGGACTGGCTTTCGGACAGGGGTTCAATTCCCCTCGCCTCCACCAATCAAAAATGCGTAACCGGAAAGGTTGCGAAAATCCCTAAATACCATGTAATAACGGTATTTAGGGATTTTGTTTTATCTTGATGCCCTGAAAAAGTTTGTGGGTTCAACGTGCAAATGAACGTGACCTACCTTAAATGATACCTATTCTCAGAAGCACACTTTCTCTTGAAATTGATGGCGAAATGGCGGAATGAATTCAAACAAACAGACCAAACAATCGCTGCACTTGAATTCCGGTGTGAACGCTGAAGAATGATTCGTTCATGAGAATCAACCGATTAGCATTCTGCACAATCAAACCGGATGCTTTCTGTACAATCAGCCGAATGTTTTCAGAAAGACATCCCTGTGTCCGGCTATGGTGTTATAATTAAGAAAAAAGGAGGATAGCCATGGAACATCAGAAACACGAAAGAATGCTGGAAATATTTTTCAGAGCATTGAAAGGCGAACACATCTCGCCCAAACAGCTTGCGGCAGAGTATCAGGTCTCAGTGAAAAGCATCAGCCGGAATATCGCAGAGATACAGGCATTTCTGTCGGAACATCGGGAACTGCTGCAAAATGCAGAGCTGCGTTATTCCCATAGAGACAAGGCATATCTGCTGACCAGTGATGAATTTTTGAAGAACCAGGAGTTGTTTGCGGTAATTAAGGTCTTGCTGGGGAGCAGGTGCTTTTCTAAGGAAGAGATCCTGACCTTAATTGCTAAGATGAAAAAATTTACGACTGCCGAGGACAGAAAAAGCCTCGAAAACCTTATCAGAAAAGAGGTCTATCACTACCACGAGGTACGATCAGACTGCAATTCCGTGATAGACCGGCTTTGGAGCATCGTACAGGCAATTGAGCAAAAACATATTCTGACAATTACCTACTACAAAATGAACCGAACGGAGATCAGGCGCAGGATCAAGCCTGCTGCTGTGATGTTCAGTGAGTATTATTTCTATTTGATCGCCTATGAAGCCGATGACGAGACTTACCAGGCAAAGCATTTTCGTATTGACCGCATCACTGCTCTGTCAGCAAGCCGTGAAAAATTCCAGCTTGACGAAGCTCACAGCTTTGATGAAGGCGATTTGCGGGAACGAAACCAGTTCATGTTTCCGGGCAAGCCGATCACTGTGCGATTCTCGTTTTCGGGGCTTTCCGTTCAGGCAGTACTCGACCGCCTGCCAACAGCAAGAATCATTGAAAAGAACGGAGACAAGCTTATTCTGGAAGCTGAGGTAAACGACGGCAGAGGGCTGATGATGTATCTGCTTTCACAGGGAGCATGGGTAAAAGTACTGTCACCGAATGACTTTGCCGATGAAATGAAAGCAGAAATCGAGAAAATGCATCGGCTGTATCAGGAATAAATTGTAAATATATTATGAACAGACATCCATCTGTCCGGTATAACTGCTATAATGGAATCATGGGGTTAGACGGTTGTGTAAAAGCTCCATAAAATCAAGGCAGAGCCGCTGGTCATCCAGTGAGAGCGAATGGAACACTTGTAGCAGAGCTTCATCCTCAGCGCTGTGGTCGGTCTGTGGGAGAGAACCTTCAAGCACCCGGTCAGGCGTGGTTTCAAGGGCTTGGCAGAGCCGCACGAAAACCTCCAGACTGGGAATGGAACGGGCTGTTTCGATATTGGAAAGATATTTGTAGTTGATGTCCGCACGTTCACAGACCTCATACTGGCGCAACTTGAGTTCCTTTCGCCGCTTTGCCAGACTTTCTCCAATTTTTCTGTAGTTTAGTTGCATTTAATCACCTCATATTAAGAGTAACTAATGAGTGTTGAAAAATAAACTATCCAACAGATGTTATTTTTCTACTTGACATAAGAGTCGAACAATGCTATAATATTATTATGGATTGTTCTACAAATTTCGTGTTGTTTTGGTCGAAATCAACAACATCAAAGGGAGAATGGAAAAATGTCAGATAAAAATATTGTAAAAATCAAGTGCAACCCTTACACCCAGGTAATTGAATATTTCCGCTGGGATTCAGAAATAGAAGAATGGTGTCCTCTCATATCTTTTGAGTCGCCTTTTTCTAAGCCTGAGTTTACAAAAGTGGCTTTGCAGCACAAAGCATATGAGATCATACAGTACATGAACGAACTGTATAATCCGGGAAATGTTGGGTTGGATGTTTTCTTTGATGGCACAAAGGAAGATATGGATGATCTAAGTGCTATCACTCAGCAATACTTTTCATCAAGCAACATACATATTTTACCGGGTGAAATGCACTTGCTGTCTGCGACTGTTGTAAAAAAGCAGATAGAAGATATTTTCGGCTATATGAAGAAGATGTTCAGTGAATACCCTGATAATGAGGTGACTGATGCAATTAGCCGTTTCAGTGAGACTGTACGTCCAACGATACCGATTTGTGTTATGGGACTTTACAGTGCTGGCAAATCGGCATTTATAAACAGTTTGATCGGAATTGAGCTTCTTCCAAGTGCTTCTGATCCAACTACAGCAAAGACCTACAAGATCGTTTCGGGTACAAAGTATGAGATAAAGTTTGCCTATACTGATGATAAAGATAAAAAAGTCAAGGAAGTCATTTTATCTTTCAACGATGAGAAATACCAAATCAACCAGTCTGCTGAGTTGAGCATTGTAGCGTCTCTTGAAGAAATTAAGAAGTACGAAACGATTGAGGAGCGTATGTACTATGCTCTGAGCATTATTAACAATTTTGACATGGATTATAACAGAAATCTTCCTGACAATGAGAAACTCTGGAGGGTTTCTGATCTGATAGAAGTAACAATTCCGATTACCGCTTCTGTTCTTCCGTTCAATGAATTTGACTTTATTATATATGATACACCGGGTTCAAATTCTGCAAGCAATACAGACCACACCGAGGTACTCAAAAAGGCAATGGAGGGGCAAACGAACGGCTTGCCGATTTTTGTAACAACCCCGGATAATATGGACGGGAAAGATAATACTGAGTTAATAGAAACAATAGAAAAACTTGGCGGTGCCTTAGACAAGAGCAACCTGATGATCGTTGTAAATAAGGCTGACGAAAAAGACTGTGAAACACTTGAAAAGAAAAAAGAAAATTTCCCGAATCTGAAAGTATCCAGTTTGAATCCTGCCGGTACATATTTCGTCTCGGCAATCATCGGACTTGGCTCTAAAAAGATTCTCTTTGGCAATACCACGGAGAATAAAAAGGGCGATATTGTTCCTAACTGGATTGATAAAACGTATAGTAAAATATTCCGCTCAAATCTCCCTTATTATGATGAGACAGATGACGATGAGGAATTTGTAAGACTTTATT
>DEBW01000182.1:13556-17361 GCA_002348905.1 Ruminococcus flavefaciens
CAATATGCAGCCCTTAGCGTTAGTGATGAGAAACTTGCCTATCGAAACAGCGGACTTCATGCGATCGAAACTGCGATCAAAGATTTTGCATTAAAGTATGCGCTTTACAATAAGTGCAGAATGGCAAGCAGTTATCTTTCTTCTGCTTTGGACAAGCTTGAAGATATGCTGACTGCACTCACTGCTGAACAGACGGCTCTTTCTAAGCAGCTGAAAACAAACATGACCGAAAAAGAAAAGGATGTTTTGAACAAGCTGGAAATTGAGTGTACAACAAGAAAATCTAAGTATATGTCTGAATTTATCAATGAGTTAAGTGGCATTGTCAAGAGTAATGTTAATTTATTAAACAACTCGATTATCAGCAAAATCACAAAACTCTGGGATGATACCAAGGGTGAAAAGGGACGTAAGGAATCAGTTACATCGAAAGTAAATGAACTGTTGAAGCAGGAAATAAGTAGCTTGTGGGATGGAGCCAAAGCAAGAGCTATTGGATTCTGGAAAATGAAACAGGAAGAGTTCAAAAAGGCTTTAATATCAATTATAGTGGAATCTCCAAATCTCACATCTGAACAAAAAGATTTAATCAAAAATGCTATTATGCAGATCGATGGTACTCCGAATTATACCCTTAGTTTTGAAATTCACAGCGAGGACGTCGTTGGAGGCTTCCTGTTTATCAAAAAGCTGAAAACAGACGATGCTAAAAAGAAGTTTATGGACGGGTTTGATAAAGGCTGCATAAGTGTAAGTTCTGCACTGACAGATCAGTCTACAAAAGCATTTGATACTATGATAAGCAAAGTTAAATCACAGTTTCAGTATCTTGTGTCAACATATAATCCAAAATTACTGACGCTTCGTGAACAACTTAAAGAATGCAATAATAAATTGAATTATATGTCGCAACAGCAAACGCAGATTCAAAGACACCTGTCCGAAGTAAATAGCTTAACTGTTTTCAAGCACTCAGAAGATGATGGGAGGAAGTCATGACTAATTCAGAGATCAAGGCTGAGTTCATGGTAGATATTATTGACGGAAAATACACATTGAATGAAGCTAAACAGAAAATCAGAGCCTATGAAGAACAGTACGGTTCAGACTTCTTTGCAGACTATGAAATCGAGAAAAAGGATAAGCCTTGGGACATGGAATACCTGAAGGAACTGAAATTGAAAGGCATGACAGGCATGGCTTCAAAGCAGTTCTTCCTGCATCTCGCTGAGGTCAGCGAGTATGTCCATGCGAATGCTGATACTTCTCATAGCAAGGGCGATAAAAAGAAATTTATTTTCGCCGGAATCATAGCAGCAATTATAATCGCACTGGTGATCGTGATTCTGTGCCTGTCAAAATCACACGCAGCAGCGATGGCAGTAATTGCAGAAAAAAATGCGATTATCGCAAAGCTTCAATCACAATTGCTTCTATAATAATGTGAGGTGTGAAAAATGGGGATTGTCACAAGTTTAGTAAAAAGAACGGCATCAAAAGCAGCGGACGGCATTGCAAAGGCAGCACAGCTTAGTCAGCAGCAAATTGCAGATGTCGAAAAGAAAAAACAAGCATACCTGGCTGAAAAGCCTGATATGAATAGTGAACAGAATCAGGAACTTATTAAGCGTATGCTTGGCACACTGGGTATTGAGGTGTATCATGCCTATTTGCCAGAGCTGAGTACCATTTATACACCTGTTACTTCTGTTCCTTCAAATTATGCCGCACTCAACCGAATTGCTTATTTTGATATTACAAAATGGGTGCTTGATGCACAGGAAAACTATCTGGATAAGCTCGTAAACGTGTATCATGTTCTCAGTCAGGAAGAATGTACGATAGCATTGATCTTTCATAGAACAATGACAAGCTGTCAGGTCACAATGGCTGTTGTTAATAACAGTGATGATAACGACCCGTCGAAAGTCACTTCCTATAAAAACAGATTACAGGAAGCTATTATGGGAAACTTTCCGGGAGTTGTTCTTTCCAATGAAGACAGCCGAGGCATCCCTAAGTGCCTTGCCGATTTTGACAAGCCCAAAAACATCGCAACTGTAACCAATATAGCGACAGAAAAGTCTGAGAAATTTATCAGTCAGAGCATTGAAAAGCTGCTTGACGGCGTAGTTCCGATGAAGAAAGAACAGGAGTATACATTTGTACTGCTTGCCACACCTTCTTTGGAATCCTTTTCAGATCAGAGCCGCCTGAGTGAACTGTATACAACACTTGCGCCGTTTGCTTCATGGCAGACCAATTTTACATATACTTCATCTGACAACGTGAATTCCTCATTCAGTGCGGGTGTTCACCTTGGAGCAAGTGCAGGGGCATCGGCAGGTTCTGGAATAGCAAACACACTTAGTAATGCAGTTTCGCATACGGTCAGTCAGAGCAAAACAAATAGTGCTGGCGGCAGTGTTAGTGCTTCTGTAAGCACACCATTAAAGAAAATAGTGGGAGGTGCAAGCGGAACTTTAACCGGTAACTATCAGCACTCCAGCACACACGGAACATCTGACACTCGTACACAGGGGCAGGCAAACACGCAATCCCATAATACAGGTGCAAACGCAGGTATCAACTTTGGTGTGAACTTCAACCGTGCTTCTAACGTCAGCATCAATGTAGGTAAAAACGAAGGTATTACACAAAGCTTTACCAATCATCAGATCAAGCATACCCTCGATATTCTGGATATGCAGATGAAGCGTCTGGAACAGTGTAGCGCACTTGGAATGTGGAAATTTGCTTCCTATGTTATTTCCGATGACTACAATACAGCTAATAATGCTGCTCATATGTATCTTGCCCTGACACAGGGCGAGGAATCATTTATTTCGCAGTCTGCCATCAATCTTTGGCACTGTGGTCAATCGCCGGAGGAAGCGAAAACCCTGCTCTGGGAGATCGGTCACTTACAGCATCCTGCTTTTTGCCTGAGAACAGACTTGCTTGATGAATGGCTTATGTATCCTACTACTGTTGATGCAACAACAACTGTATCAGGCAGAGAATTAGCGTATGCTTTCAATCTGCCAAGAAAGTCCGTTGCAGGATTTCCGGTTATTGAGTGTGCAGAATTTGGACGCAACATTGTTACCTATGATGATAAATCTGAATCTGAAAGCAAGGTTGAACTGGGAAGCATCTTCCATATGCATCACAAGGAAAATACAGAGGTTGCGCTTTCTATGAATTCCCTGACCTCTCATACGTTCATCACAGGCAGCACCGGTGCAGGTAAAAGCAACACGGTTTACCATATCCTGAATAATGTTAAGAGGAAAGGAATTCCGTTCCTTGTTGTTGAACCGGCTAAAGGCGAATATAAACATGTCTTTGGAAACAAAAAAGATGTTTCCGTGTATGGAACAAATCCAAAGCTTATGCCGCTGCTGCGTCTGAATCCGTTTAGTTTCCCTGCTGATATTCATATACTGGAGCATCTTGACCGCCTTGTAGAAATATTCAATATTTGCTGGCCAATGTATGCAGCCATGCCTGCGGTACTGAAAAATGCTGTAGAAAAATCCTATGAGGACTGCGGCTGGAATCTCACGGATTCTACCAATCCTTATGGGGAGAATATGTACCCCACTTTTGCAGATGTCGCAAGAAATGTCAGAACGATTATTGACAGCAGTGAATATGACGCTGAAAATAAGGGAGCATATAAAGGCTCGCTGCTTACAAGACTGCAATCACTTACAAACGGAATCAACGGCTTGATATTTAATGTTGATGAACTTTCAGAAGAAGAACTCTTTGACAGTAATGTTATCGTTGACCTGAGCCG
>DEBW01000182.1:17402-22886 GCA_002348905.1 Ruminococcus flavefaciens
AGCCGTGTCGGTTCCAATGAGACAAAGTCTTTGATTATGGGCATGATCGTCCTGAAGCTACAGGAATATCGTATGACAAGCGGAAATATCAACAGTGCTCTGAATCATATCACTGTGCTTGAAGAAGCGCATAATCTCTTGAAACGTACTTCCACTGAACAGCCAACTGAGGGCGGAAATCTGCTTGGAAAGAGCGTAGAAATGATTGCAAACGCTATAGCTGAAATGCGTACATATGGTGAAGGCTTCATTATTGCAGATCAGGCACCGGCACTGCTCGATATGGCTGCAATACGAAATACCAACACCAAGATCATTATGCGCCTGCCAGACAAGGCAGACAGAGAGCTTGTGGGATGGGCTGCAAATCTGAATGATGAGCAGATCAACGAACTTGCAAAGCTCCCCTGCGGCGTTGCAGCGGTATATCAGAATGAATGGATTCAGCCTGTGCTATGTCAGATCGAGAAGTATGATGCAGGCGAAAGTAAGTATGCCTATACTCCCACTGCTGATAATGCTAAAAGCAAGGATATGACAGCAGCGCTTAAAATTGCAGAAATGCTATGCAATGGAACAAAGCTCAGTCATACAGACATCATGAAAAACATACTTCCATACCTGAAAGAATGCGGCTTGACTTCGGCTATGCAGGTAACTGTTATCAATATGCTCTCCACGCCTCCAAAGGAACCAAAATTCACAAAGCTTGCACCTGTTATGGGTATTTTGTTCCCTGACGTAAAGCAGGCTGTCATCGAGAGCTACAAGGATTCATCAGACGAGGCTGAATGGACAGCAAGTGCTGATTCAGCACTAAGAACCTGTATCAACGATCTGACTGTTGCAGATAATGTTCGCAGAGATATTATACAGGCTATTATGACCGACTATCTCTATGTTGAGCTTGGTCAGGCGAGTGAGCTTCAGCGCTGGGCTGAAAGGGGTGGACTTCATTGAGTGAGATACATAAATCCGATGTGCAGGATAATAATACCACAAAAGGGTTTGATCCAGATAGGCGCATTGAAATAAATGGCAATGATATCATCGAATCATATGATCCTGATAGAAGAATAGCAGTTTCACCAACTGAGAAAAGTGGAAAATCCTTTGCTGAACGATTAAAGGAAGTAGAAGTAAGAAATGCTAAGGATAAAGCAGAAATTGTATATCAAAACAAAATTGAAGGATGTGCAAGAGAAGAAAAGGTGATGGATCAATTAAAAAATCAATATCCAGAATCACAAGGCTATAGCATTATCCGAGAAGCATATCTTAGGGACAAAAATGGAAACATTGTAATTGATAAGGAAACGGGTCAAGCAAGACGAATTGATTTTTGTGTATGTAAAAATGGAGTGGTTGTTAAATCCATTGAGGTTACTTCTCAAACTGCTGATAAGACGAAACAGCTTGCAAAGGAGTCAAGAATTAAAGAACAAGGTGGAGTGTACATTAGGGATGCAAATGGAAACATGGTTAATCACAAGGTTCAAACAGAAGTAAAGAGGTGCGATTGATGAAAGTATATGATAAGGTAAAATGGCACATTGACGGCGGTGAAGATGCCACTGATGTAATAAAACGCTTCTCAATTATTATAGAATATCTTTATAATACTAATATGCTTAACAGTATCGGAGTAGAAATATACCATCTTGGTGTTGATGAGGAAACGGTCATACATAGTGAAATGCTCTTGGATAATGGAATAAGTTTTATGGATGAATTCTATGATCGTATAGCGTCTCTCAAGACAGAAGATATTTATGACTGCTTGAATAGCAATTGTTAAATTATGCAACTTATAAGCAAACAGAACAGATGCCCTACACGGGCAGTGGCACTCCGTGCAGGCAGCTGCGCTGGGCTATGCCACCGTTCCTCCCTTGCGGTCGTCACAGTGTCAGCCCTAACGGGCGTTCAATTATTGGGAGTATTCTCTTTATAGCATTTTTTCTAATAATCTCACGACTATATATAATCTATTTTAATTTATATATTATACATTACTATATATACTTATTAACCTATATAAGATCAAGAATATATATTACTCTTTCATTAAAATCTGATGGCGAAATGGCGAAAAACGATCAACACCCTATGAGAACTGATCTCATAGGGTGATTTTTGCATTGAACCGAATCAAATCCGTCCTCTAAATATGTATTATAGTCATGATAGGGTGTTTCCTACCTTATCAAATATATATTTGGAGGTAATTGAAATGGAAGAAAACGTAAGAGTCTGTGACATCTGTGGCTGCGAGATCAAAGAGGAGGACGGAACATGGGTGGACGATCAGTTCCTTTGTCATGAGTGTGTTGACGAACACTGCACCACCTGTGACCACTGCGGCGAAACGATCTGGATTAACGATGCAGTGCAGGACGATGATACCACACTATGCGAAACCTGTTACAATGACTACTATCACCGCTGTGAGTGCTGCAACAGAATTATCCATGACAACAACATCAACTGGCGAGGCGATTATCCTTACTGCAACAGCTGTTACGATGACTTTAATGATGAGATCGAGGAGTACAGCTATAAGCCGGAGCCTGTTTTCTACGGTGACGATAAACGCTATCTTGGAGTTGAGCTTGAAGTAGACTGCGGCGGCAAGGATGATGATAATGCAAGCAAACTTAAAGAAATAGCAAATGCAAGCCATGAGCATATCTACATCAAGTCAGACGGCAGTATTGATGACGGCTTTGAGATCGTAAGCCACCCTATGACATTGGAGTACCACATGAATGACATAGACTGGGAAGCTATCCTGCATGAAGCGATAAAAATGGGCTACCGCTCCCACCAGACAAGCACTTGCGGTCTGCACATCCACGTTAACAGGAACGCTTTCGGTGACAATCAGGCGGAGCAGGAAGAAGTCATCGGCAAGATACTGTTCCTGATAGAAAAGCACTGGAACGAGGTCTTCTGCTTCTCCCGAAGGAGTCAGTATAACATGAACCGTTGGTCTGCTCGCTACGGTTACGAAAAAACAGGTCAGGAAATCTTGAAGAAAGCCAAATGCAGTGACCACGGCAGATACAGTGCCGTTAATCTCTGCAATTACAGCACCATTGAGTTCAGACTTTTCAGAGGCACACTAAAGTATAACACATTTATAGCCACATTGCAGTTTGTCAATACGATCTGTGATGTGGCTATTTCTATGTCCCAGTCAGAGTTGGAGGAACTGTCATGGTCTGAGCTTGTGAAGAGGATAGAGTATCCTGAGCTGATACAATATCTGAAAGAGCGTCGGTTGTACATCAATGACAAAGTGACCGTAGAGGAGGATATGTGAGATGAACAAGGCTGAGTATTACAAGAAGGCTTATCCCGTAGGCACAAGAATCCGTCTGCTGCATATGGACGATCCTCACTCACCTATACCTGATGGAATGACAGGTACAGTTGCTTACGTTGACGATATGGGAACCCTGCACATGAAGTGGGACGATGGCAGAAGTCTCGGTATCTGTCCTGATGTAGATTCTTTTGAGATCATCGGAAAGGAGGCTGAGTGAAATGTGTGCTATCTTTGGATTTCTTGACTATGGCAAAAAAATCTCAGCAAACACGCTGAAAAAGCTCATAAGAGCATTGTCTGTTGCAGCTGAGAGCAGAGGCACTGATGCAACCGGTATCAGCTATGTCAACAATGGAAACATCGTAACATTCAAGAAAGCCAAGCCTGCGCACAAGGTCAAGCTGTATTTTCCGAAGGACACAACGGCTGTTATTGGTCATACTCGCTTTACCACGCAAGGCAGCGAAAAGCATAACTACAACAATCACCCATTCGAGGGTACAACAAACAACCACACTTTTGCCCTTGCTCACAATGGCGTACTGTACAATGACAAGGAACTCCGCAAAGAAAATGCGCTGCCTGAGACAAATATCGAAACCGATTCGTATATCGCCGTTCAGTTGATCGAGCACGAGAACATCGTTGACAGCAACAGCATCAAAGCTATGGCAGAGGCGGTAACAGGCAGCTTTGTCTTTACGATTCTTCGGGATGACAACACGCTCTTCATCGTCAAGGGAGAAAACCCAATCACGCTGCTGCATTACCCTGAGCTTGGCTTGTACATCTACGCTTCCACTACTGCGATCCTCACCGCCGCACTGAAAGCTGTAAAGTTTTCTGGTGTCTGCGAAGAAGTACCTATAAACGATGGGAATATTATTCGCATCGACAGTGACGGCAAACTTTCTGTTAGCACCTTTGAAGCGCAGGTACAGCACTTTGACTGGCATTACTTATACCGCTTGTACGGCTATGATTATGGGAACATGGACGAGGACTACACCAACGATCTCCTGATGATCTGCGGCTGCTACGGCGTTGCCAGAGAGGATGTTGAGCTGATGCTGGAACTGGGGTATTCAACTGATGAGATTGAGGAAATGCTGCTGGATTCTGACCTGTTCGAGCAGACCATGAATGAGGTAAAAACGATGTATCAGCGTTAAAATAAAGGAGGTATACATATGAAAGAATTCTTTGCAGGAATGGCATTTACACTGATTCTTGAAGGCGTAGCAGCCGTAGTCATTGCGGCTGAAAAAATCAAGGAGGCGATCGAGGAATGAAGAATACCGTGAAAGTGTTTGTCAGAACAGTCGGCGTTATCATTGACATCATCGGCATTTTCAGAAAGCGCAAATAACAGCAATGGGCGGAGTATAATGCTCCGCCCCACATTTTTTTGAGAGGTAAACTATGAAAACTGAAACAACAGTTATGAAAAGCAAGGCGCTGTTTTCTGATGACGGCGAACACCGCTTGCTTCTGCGCCGTGAGTGGGACAAGAACGGCAAATGCGCCATGATCATCATGATCAATCCCAACACCGCCGACACGCTCTGTATGGACATGACGACCATGCTTGTGCTGAACAATCTGCATAAACTCGGTTTCGGTAGTGTGAACATCGTAAACCTGTATAGCCGCATTACGCCGAAACTTAGTCTCAGATTTAATTCTGACGATGACCTAATCGCAAAGGGCTGTGATGAAATGATCGAGGAGTATGCGGTGACAAGCGATGCCATTATCATTGCATGGGGCAGTCTGGGAAACACTTCTGAGCGTGTGCGTGAACGTCAGGCAGATATCCTTGAACGGCTGTCGAAGTTCAGGAACAAGCTGTACAAAATCGGTGAACAGGGTTATCATCCCCTGACACCGGCGGTCAGAAACGGCTGGGAATTAGTCCCCTACGAAATGGAGGAAAATGATGCTGAAAGTAACGAATCTTAGGGAAACTGACAATATCAAGCCCGTCATGCTGAGGGCATATATCGCAAAGAAGATCACTGCGCTGATGAATGAATATAGTGTTGATACTCTTGACGATATCGGCTGCTTTGTGGTGCTTGAAAAGGACGAAATGTCTGCATTTGTAGTATCAGAAATGGAGTTTGTGGAAGTGCTTGAAATCGGAGGTAATC
>DEBW01000182.1:22961-23487 GCA_002348905.1 Ruminococcus flavefaciens
GGTTCCGGCGAGGACATTTATCTGCCTGTTGAGGTTGTGAGAAAATGAGCCTGACGATACACCGTGTAGCGCAGTATGCAAGGTTCAGTTCTGACAACCAGAGGACTGAGAGCATAGACGCACAACTGCGAGCAATGAACCAGTTCTGCAAACAACAGCATTGGCAAGTCGTGGCGACTTACACCGATGAAGCACGGTCGGCAACAACAGATAACCGCCCACAGTTCCAGCAAATGATAGCCGACAGCGGCAAAGGTATGTTCGATATCGTTCTGGTGCATAAGCTGGACAGATTCAGCCGTGACCGCTATGACAGCGCTATCTACAAAAAGCGCCTGAAGAAGAATAATGTCCAGCTGTGCAGTGTGCTGGAACGCATTGACGATAGTCCAGAAAGTATCATGATGGAGAGCGTCTTAGAGGGTATGGCGGAATACTATAGCCGAAATCTTGGACGTGAAGTCATGAAGGGGATGAAGGAAACTGCCCTGCAATGTAAGCACACAGGCGGTTGTCCACCTCTCGT
>DEBW01000182.1:23543-29840 GCA_002348905.1 Ruminococcus flavefaciens
GGTGAGGACAGGAAGCTTGTCATCAACAAACACGAAGCAGAGGCGGTTAGAATCATCTTTGAAATGTTTGCAGAAGGGCACGGCTATTGTGCTATCGTTGACTATCTGAATGAACACGGCTACACTACCAAAAGAGGGCGTGTTTTCGGAAAAAACAGTCTTTACGAAATACTCAATAACGAGAAATATACAGGTGTCTTTGTGTTCAACAGAGCTACTGCAAAAGCCGACAGTAAACGCAATAATCACGCCTACAAGATCAATGAAAACATCATCAGAGTGGAGGGCGGCTGTCCTGCTATCATCAGCAAGTCGCTGTTTGAAAAGGTTCAGAGGATCAAGGCAAAGAACAGGCGTAATACAGGTCAGTATCACGGCAAGGAATTCTACCTGCTGACAGGGAAAGTTTTCTGCGGCGTTTGCGGCAAAAGGATTCAAGGCAATCTGCGATACTCAGGTGAACGCAAGAACAGGCTTTGCACCTACCGCTGTGACGAGCCAAAGCAGCTCTGCAAAAACAAGGAGAACAATAAGGATTACCTCGATGCCTATGTTGCTGACCTGCTCCGGCAGAAGATATTCAACAAGGCGGCGCTGAGGCGCAGGATCAATGCTGTCAACAAGTACATCGCAAGCTATAACGCTGAATTCGACAAGCATTATGAGAGCATCAAAAGTGAGCTTGAGGAAGTTACCATTGCCCTTGCAAATATCACTGTCGCAGTGGAAAAAGGCGTACTGACTGATGATATTATAGAGCGCTCAGAAGCATTGGAACAACGTAAAAGTGAGATACAGGCACAACTTGCAGCCCTCAGGAGATTTGAGCCGCTCCGACTGGAAGACTATCTGCATCTGATTGATGATTACAAGAATATGAAGCGAAACACAGCCGAATTCCGTACATTTGTGCAGACCTACATTGATAAAGTTGTGACCTATCCTTATCATATTGAAATCGTGCTTGATGTGGGATTCGGTATCACCGATGAGCTGAAAGAAACTATCACGATCAGACGGGGCGACCTGTACTCCTTGTTCGAATCGAGAACGGAGGACTAAGATGTTTGAACCTGAGAAAAAACGCTATCTTACAAGAGGTGTTGATGAGACTATACCTGTGGAATTACAGCTTTTCATGTGGCAGGCAATCGACCATATGCCTGAGCCGAAAGACTACTTGCAGGTATTCACCCTGTCCGTGGAGAACGGTCTGCAATGCATACACCACACCTCTGAGCAGCCGGAGTATGAAATGACCTATATTCTCCCCACCGTGGAGAGCGCTGTTACTGCTAAAATCTACTGCATAGACAGCGAGGACTATTGCACTATGCTGCTGGCGGAGGAATACTAATGGGGATTCTGTACGATATGTACCACGGAAAGAGTGGTTTCTTCGGTGAAGAGCGGATCACAAACCCAGACTATATCAAATGCGTCGGCAAACTTGCTGCACTGGAAGAGAATATTTTGAAACAGTATCCCGGCATCAAATCACAGCTCGAACAGCTGCACGACCTCCAGGGGACGGCAGAAAGCATTGCAGAGTATGAGATGTTTGCGGCTGGATTCCGGACAGGGGCGCAGCTGATGATGGAGATGCTGAGGCAATAATGAGAATTTGCGGCACCAATGTGTGCCGCTATTTTTTTGGCTCCTACTCGCCTTGAAATACCGAGGATGAACCTGAATTTTTTTAAAAGTTTGGTAAGAACAACTCCTTATACTGCGTAGAGAATACGCAAAAATAAGGAGGAAGAAAAATGAACATAGAAACTAAAGCAAAGGTACAGGAAACAATAAGAAACATCAATGAGCAAGTAGTAGCCCAGATGATGGCGCCAGAGAAGAATGACTACGATGCTGAGGTAAAGCTCCCCGAAGTCATTGTGAATGCAAATGTGTTGCCAAAGAGAGAATATAGAAGAACAATAGAAACAAATAATGAGACGAAAAACAAGAAACGACGTGAAAATCGCCCAAGCGTCCTGGAGCAGTGCATACTGGACGGGAAGCATGAAGAAGCAAGGAAAATGATACGCAAGAAGCAATACACGACCATAACAAGCCTAATGCAGCCAGAAGAAATCCTATGCAACGAAAAAACAGCAAGAAAAATCCTGAAGGAAATGTTCAAAATGATAGGATACGAAGTGGAAATGATACCAAACGCAGTGAAAGAAGAAACAATAAAATGCGTAAACAACTGGCTCAACTATACTGAACCGTTATATAACTATAACAAAGGCAAGATAATAAAGCCGCTGGACATGAAACAGGACGAAATGACCTACGCCTACGATACATACATCCTAACGAAAAAAATCATCCTCATAAACAGCAACAACAAAACCGAATATGATAACAATATAGCATCACTGGACAATCGGCTGAAACCAGTGTATGCAGCGATAAGAGCGCTAAAGGAAGTCTAATAGTAAAATATGCACCATATCTCAGTTGAGATATGGTGCCATTTTTTCGGTACTTTCAGGCTCAAATGTTGGAATAGTTTTTGGTATTCTGCGTGTGATATGATGTAGACAGCAAAGGGAAAGGCTGGACCGAGTACCTGAGCAAATAAAATATCACCCCTTCGGGTGAAGAAAGTATGTTTACTATGAAAAAAATTAACTTAACTGGAGCTGCTTCAATTGTAAGCAGCATCGCAAACACAGCCCTCGTTCTCGTTGATACCGGTAACGGACTGAGAACAAGACTCTCACCTCAGCTCCTTGAGGAGATTGGCAATCCCGAAAAGGTAGAGGTGTTATGCGTTGACGATAGTATCGTTATTCTCCCAGCTCGTGAAGGTAACAAGGCACTGGAAGTTAAAAAAGGGCGTTACCTGTACGATACACAGCTTGCTGCTACTATCGCAAAGCTCGCTGGCATCAACTTCGAGGAAAGAGTAGCCAATGGCGAGTCCAAGAGCGTATCGGTCGGCACCTATGAGATCGGCACGAGCGATGATGACGACTCCATCAAGCTCGCCATTGTGAGCTTCGACACAACCGAATAACCACCCAGGTGCAGGGCAGCNNAGCAGCTCTGCACTGCACCGCACCTTATATGGAGATGATTTTTATGCTAATAAATGTTACAAATGAGAAATTCAATATTCCTGACGGTACTTACACCGCAGAGATCAAAGCCTTCCTTGGCTACAGCGATGATACCAAGGTACTTGTAAAACTCGAACTCGATAACGGCGATGTTCTTATCAAGACCTACGACGCAGAAGAGGTAGGCGGTCATCCCTGGAACAGCGTCTTCAAGGCACTGGATACAACAGATACCGAGGATCTTGTCGGCAAGAAGGTCGAGCTTGAGGTCAAGAATAACACCTCGAAGAAAACAGGCTTAGAGTTCAGCAATATCAGAAAGGTCCGCCTGATCGACGACTGATGTATGCAGCCGCAGGTGTGAATCTCATGCCTGCGGCGATTTTTTTCTTAGGAGCGTGATTTATTATGGCAACAACTCCAACTATAGGCTACGCCGTACCAGTGAACTTCACCGTTCCCCTGAATGGTAAGGTTGGCATCACGGTAAATGACTATACCCAACTGATTCCCCACACTAAGGCGTACACCGTTGGAAGCGGTAAGAATCAGTGGACTTATGCGATTGTTCACACTGATTCAGGTTACATTTCCCTCAACCTCACCAAGTCTGGGGCACAGGCTGAATGGATGGCTGACCACTTCACGATAACGGCTGTATACTCTGATGAAAAAGGAAACCACAGCTTTAGCTTCGAGCACGATGGAAAACGCTCTGAACTGCCGTTTCAGTCGATCATCCCCAAGAATATAGACACCTCGTTCTACGATAAGGGGATAGCAATTAACACGCAAAACAAGGCACATGAGGCATTTTCGCAATACCTACAGGGCTTGCTGCATAAGTTCAAGGTTCAGGATGCAAAGCAGCTCATAGGCTGGAACATGAAAAAAGGTCAGCTGAAATGGATGGGAGCTAACAACGATCCACCCCTGTTAAAGTATCAAAATTCCTGTGGCTCTGAGACTGCATACATTGAACAGCTCGGCGGTCTTCTGAGCGACCGTCCTCCTTTGCAGTATGTGACCTGTAGCGCAGCAGCATCTACACTTCTTGCATACCTGCAACTGAAACTGAAAATACCAGTTGCGACCTTCGGCATATCGCTGAAAAACTCATCGAGCAAGGGAAAGAGCACTGCACTGATGCTTGGGGCATCCATGTATAGCTCTCCTTCTGATGATGCAGTTTTCTCAGACTTCTATGGAACACCAAATGCTCTGCTTTATGAGCTTGGGAAACACAATGGCGTACCTCTCTGCTATGATGAAACAACAATCAGCAGCGGCATCAGCAAGTCAGATTTCATATACATAGTATCTCAGGGCAGCAGTAAGAAATGCCTGGATACCCAGAGAAAGCCCAAAGAGCGTGACACCTGGCTGTGTACGACCCTGTTCAGTTCTGAGACAGACCTGATCGACTACGAGAGGGACAACTTAGGCTTACTGGTTCGTATCATCAACCTTGACGGACTGACCTATACACATAGCAGCGAGCATTCTGAACAGATCAAGACATTTACTGCGTCCAACTATGGCATCATTGGTCAGATGCTGTCTGAATGGCTCCTGAAGGCTGATTCTACCGAGGTAGCTCAAATATATGAGGATGCAAGGGCAGCACTAAAATGCGCCGATGGGCTTTGCAAGTGTGATCTTACCGATAGAATGATCGCTAACCATGCTGTCATCCTTGCAACTGGTATGATACTGATGAAAATGGGCTTGGCTCTTGATATAAAAGAAATCAAGGCAATCAACGTTACCGCCATGAATACGGCAGCAAGGTATGCTGACCGTGGCAAGTATCTGATTCAGAGAATCTTCGGTTACATCTCCGCACACTACCACCAGCTAAAGGACATCGAGTGGAGCTGTAATGATATATTGGAAGCTGATAGAGTTTCAATCGGAGAGGATACCTTCGAGAGAATCCTGAAAGGCATCGGCTGGGCTGATACTCAGGATGCTTTGAGACACATAGATAAGACCGGATGCCTGATAAGGCAGTCTAAGGGACGATACAAAACGAGAACGACAAGAGATAAAGTACCGTACTACTCTTACTACTTCGATATGTCAAAGGTGAAGGAGCAGTTCGACGGCGAATTTGAATTGAGTTTTTCGAGCCTTGTGCAGCGCCATGACTGGGATGAGCGCACAAGTTTTAACATAGAGTACCTCGATGATTCGGAGGCGTTAATAAATGGATACAATTGCAAGCTTAACGGTCAGGGACGATCATTTGAAGGGAAGCTATTTCTCCTTTGATGGCTGTATGGTAGTTCCAACCGATGAAAATACAGATACAAACGATCAGGTTCTGAGGCTTGCTGCTGATGTTCTGATCGACATCCTTGAGAATATGGAGGGACATAGCGAATGAAAATGATATATGTTGTACGTCCGCCGCCTTACTGACAATGGTAACGTAAGGAAAGATAAAAAAATACAACTTAATGTAAGGAAAGGTGAACTAAGATGATGGAAAATAAAGAAAAGGTAAAGGTAGTAGCATATGTAAGATACAGCAGTCATGCAAAAGACAAAGGAAACAGCGTTGCGGCACAGACAGCCTGTATCTTAGAGTATGCAAACTTCCACAACACGGAAGCAGAATTCGCACAGTTTTCAAAACTCTGAGAATACTTCTACATAATAAATAACGCAAGGGGGAATGCCGCATAAAGAGACCCTTTGTAATTCGTCCACCGCCTTGATTTGTTATATAGGAAACAAAAGCAACAGATATAACAAATCAAGGAAAGGTGAACGAAAATGATGGAAAATAAAGGAAAGATACCGGTTGAGGTTTATGTAAGATACAGCAGCCATGCACAGGATGACGGAAACAGCGTTGCTGCACAGACATCTTGTGCCGCCGAGTATGCCGAATCTCACAACATGGAAATTGAACACTGGTACATTGACATGGCAAAGACAGGTCGCAACACCAAGCGTCCTGAATACCAGAGAATGAAACAGGATATCGAGAATGGGAATGTTAAGGGAAAGACCATATTAGTTAGAGCAATTGACAGACTGCATCGAAACGCAAAGAATCAGCTGGTAGATGCAGAATGGTGTAGAAAGCTCGGTGTTCGTATCATTGGTATTACAGACGGAATCGACACTGATGCTCCTAATGGGAAATTTGCTATGACCATTAAGGCTGCTACGGCTGAGGAATATTCCGATATCATAGCTATAAATACAAGAGCCGGCT
>DEBW01000182.1:29875-32145 GCA_002348905.1 Ruminococcus flavefaciens
CTCTGGAATGCAAGCATCTCGGCGGTACTCCTCCACTTGGCTACAAAGTAAATGCCGAGGGAACCTATGATATTGATGAGACTACAGCTCCGATCATTCGTGACATTTTCAAGCTGTACCTACAGGATATAGGCTACAGCAACATTATAGCCTACCTGAAACGTAAGGGCTATAAGACGGCTAACGGCAACGACTTTAGTAAGGCATCGCTTAATGCGATCCTTCGCAATCCTAAATATATGGGTACTTACACCTTTGACCGCACAACACCCAAGGATTCAGAGGGGAAACGCAACTCCCATAAAACTAAGGAAAAATACACGGTCATCGAGAACGGTATGCCAGCAATCATCAAGGCTGATGACTTCAAGAAAGTACAGGCAAAGATGGCAGCCAATGCAGGCAAGCACGCTCAGAGAGCCAGCAGCAACTACTATGCGTTAAAAGGCAAGATCAAGTGTGCATCCTGCGGCAAGGCAATCACAGGTAACGTAAACCACAGCAAAGATAAGAAATATTATCAATACCGCTGCACTTGCAACTGCAAGCTGAAACCGGTATCGGTAAAGAGAATGAATGACGTAACATTCTACGCACTGCAGCAGTGCTTATTCAGTCCAGACAACAAAGACAAAATATTATCATATATGAACAATCAGCTAAAGCTGAAAGCACACCAGAGATCAGCAGAGGTCGCTGAGATCAAGGATAAGATAGATAAGCTAAGCAAGGCTCAGGATAATCTGCTTGGTATGTTAGAAGACGGCAGAGCCTCAGATACCATCATAAACAGAATCGCAAGTAACGAATCGGAGCTTGCAGCACTGACAGAACAGCTTGAGTCCAAATCGAAGGAAGTTGCAGCTGTAGATGATGAAATGTATAACGAACTTGTGAATCGCTTTGTGAGCTACATGGGTTCTAATATGACACCGCAGGCATTAGACCTGAGAAACGCCGCCATTGACCATATTGAGGTCGATGGCGAGCAAACAACAATTTACTTTAATAGCGGCATCGGGATAGATGCAGCAACAAAGGAATATTTCGATAATGAAAAGGATTGGGGTGCTTCAAAATGATATGCAGTTTTCATAAGCAACAGGAAGCGGTTGAGGTAATTCCTCTCTGCTTAGAGCAGAACGAGGTAACTGATGATTATACACTGAAAGTCGTAGGACTGGATAGCAAGGGCAACTACACCAACGCTGGACAGCTCACACTGACTGAGAAAGAAGCCCAGGAGCTTCTCAAGAGCCACGTTATTGACGACATGAAGCAGCTAATCGGTAGAAAAGTAATGATCGTCAGCAACGCTCTTTGCAAGGAAGCTGATATACAGCATCTCAATACAGCGCTTACACCTGATGAGTGGCAGACCTTACAGCCGTTCATCGAAAAGCATAATAACCCCTTAGCTGATCTTGATGACGGCGAGGAGTTAGATATCTGATAAGGGTATTACCATGCCGGACACCCTCCGGCATGGTTAATATACAAAACTACTCACAGTTCATGTGGGGGAAAGGAGAATACAATGAAAACATATAATAATTTCCAGCTCGACTGGAACATCAACAATGTCAGCGATTTCAATGAAGCTCTTGACATTTTTGATAGTTGGGCTGAAAGCGGTACTGCAACCGTCAAAGATGTCAAGGTCAAGGATGTTATCAAGAACCACAATCCTGCGCTCTATGACAAACTTTCCCGTGGCGACAAGTGCAGAGTCGGCAGAGCTGTCAGCAACAGATACACTAACAATATGTACAGTGGTATTGTTCGTGGCAGCGATAAGGGTTCTACTAAGACCTATCACAAAATATAATTAAGGGGAAACCTGGATGTGCCTATGGTGCATCCAGGTTTTTTGTTCTTATTGCCGGTTGTTTACGTCAGTAGAATGCTACAAAAATCAAAGAAGCCCCCACACACCTTTAATAAAGCGTATTTAACGGTTTTGAATATATAATGTCACTTTTTTAATTCAGACGGCTTTTCGAGTGGTTACAGCGGCTATTTGATAGGTTCTGCAATGATAGCTGCATACTTATAGTCTCTCCTTCTCTCTATTGTGGCTTTTGTAAGTAACACGAATTATTCCGATATATAGCTTGTTTGTTTAGTAAATATTTTGTAAAAAATATTGCTTATTATACTTGCATCTGTTAAAATAATGACGACCGGTTAATAGTCAGGAAAGGAAACGATAAAATGGAGAGGGAGCAAATTCGGGTAGCCTGTTATGCTCGGTATTCTTCAACTATGCG
>DEBW01000182.1:32183-32499 GCA_002348905.1 Ruminococcus flavefaciens
GCAGCTCAGATGAGAGCGATGAAGGCATACTGTGATGATAACGGCTGGATAATCGTGAAAAAATATGTAGATGAAGCATACAGTGCAACGACAGATAAACGCCCACAGTTTCAGCAGATGATCTTTGATTCATGCAATAAGGAATTTGATGTTGTTCTTGTGCATAAGCTCGACAGATTTGCACGAAACAGGTATGATTCAAGCCTTTATAAGCAGAAGCTCCGAAAGAACGGTGTACGCCTGTGTAGTGTGCTTGAACGAATTGATAACTCACCTGAGTCCATACTTCTGGAAGGCCTTTTGGAATCCATCAACG
>DEBW01000177.1:0-3115 GCA_002348905.1 Ruminococcus flavefaciens
ATACTCTCCGGCAGCATCAATACAGATGCTCAGGGTAATATGCTGACGGATTAACATAACTTTAACAGCTTCGCTCTTATGGCAAAGTCTGATATGAACATTTAAGGAGGCAATTTCTATGTATTGTAAAAACTGCGGAAATCCTATTGACGAAAATGCAGCTGTATGTACTCAGTGCGGAGTGCCAAAAGGTCAGGGCAGTCAGTTCTGCTCAAACTGCGGAACACAGCTTGCTCCGGGCGCTGCTGTGTGTATGGCTTGCGGATACGCAACAGCACCTAATGGAAATATAGCTGCTCCGGGCGCAAAGTCCAAAATGGCAGCAGGTCTGCTTGGTATCTTCCTCGGAGTATTTGGTGTACACAACTTCTACCTCGGATATACCGGCAAGGCTATCGCTCAGCTTCTTATTTCCGTACTCAGCTGCGGATTCCTTGCTCTCGTAAGTGAGATATGGGGACTTATCGAAGGTATCATGATACTCTCCGGCAGCATCAATACCGACGGCAATGGAAATCCGCTCGGAGAATAAACTTAACAAAGCAAAGAGCTTTCGTTTTTACGAAAGCTCTTTTTTCATGCTCACAAATAAAAAGCAGGCACATTTCTGCACCTGCTTAAAAGTCTTATTATTCAGCTGCCTTCTGTGAGCTGCCGATCTCAGTATTTCTTGCGATCTCCTCGAAGTCACCGGAAGCCTCAGCACTGATGAAGTCCATAGCATTGCTGTCGAAGTAGAACCATACAACGAATGCAACAAGACCCGTATTATTCTTGATTCGGATATAGTAATCAATGGTATCGCCCTGCTTGCAGGCTACGTTATCGCCGTAGAATACCATACCTGTTTCACTTGAAACATCAACAGGTTCGATGCTGCCGTTGTTTACTCTGATAATGCCGTCAAGAACCTTGCTTGGATATACAGCAGTACCGCCGACATCAGAGAGGTCAGGTGATATCTGTAACTTGTAGTCGCCGTCAGGGATATTATCCTTTATCTTGAACTTTACATGGAGGAAGTCATCCTCAAAGTAGAAGTTCTCGTCCTTGGAAATATCGAGCCACATAGCATATCTTCCGTCACGCTTAGCTTCATAGGAAGAATCTGCCTTTGTAGTTTCAGTCTTGTTTCCGCTCTTGCCCTTGACAACAGTTGTTACCTTTACAGTCTCTGTAACAACACTTCCGCCGGCTTCTGTAACAGGCTGACCCTTGTCATCAGTAACAGTAACTGCTGTTGTGACAGCCTCACCGTTTGCATCAGTAACGACCTCAGTAGTATCCTCTATATCCTCAGAAGCATCATCACCTTCTGTCGGATCTTCTTCTGCAAGGTCGATGCCAGGATCAGCAGCGAGAGGGTTATTATCTTCAGCAGAACCGATCTCAAGTGCATACTGCTTTACAGCTTCTACACTTTCAGAATATTCTTTATCCTGACTCTTGTTGCCACAGCCAACAAAGCTGGACATCGCAACACAAACAACAGCAAAAACTGCGATTATCTTTTTAGTGATCTTGCTCATTGATCTCAAATCCTTTCAAATTCACAGACATACAGAAATGTCCGGTACTCTATAAATATTATACTCATACTTTAATTCTTTGTCAAGCGAGTTTATAAAATCTAATCAATTATTTGGCAAAGGGTCACTTTTTTATCACAATAATTCATATAATTATCACATATTACTTCTAAATATTATTATCACCCTATTGATTTTTCCTTAAAAATATTGTATAATATTTGTAACGGCGAAAGCCGAATATTTTTTGATAAGGATAATGATATATGCTTAAAGCTATCTGCTCCGGCAAGGAGCTTTCTGACAGCAGTTATTATACCTGTATCAGCGATATCATCTGCTCTCCGGAGCTGGAAAAACTAAAGGATATCACTCATCATATTTCTACGACCCGTTTTCAGCACTGCGTAAATGTGTCATATTACAGCTATGTGATATGCCGCAGATTCCGCCTTGATGCAAGGTCTGCCGCAAGAGCCGGTCTGCTTCACGACCTGTTCTACTATGACCGCAAGGAATACAACTCCGTGAGGAAAAAAGGTCAGCCTAATCACAGCCGCCGACATTCCGATGTCGCTTTACAGAACGCTGTTCTTCTCACTGATATCTCACCTATGGAAAGAGATATCATCCAGAAACATATGTGGCCCATGACACGCCCTAAACCAAGCTATAAGGAGACTTATGTCATTACTTTCGTGGATAAGTACTGCGCTGTACTTGAATTCTGCGTACCAAGAGTAAAAAAGATAGTCTCTAAAAATAGACACTGATCCATTTTAAGGAGGATATTCACCAATGAAGATCGAAACCAAATGCCTGCATTCAGGCTACACTCCAAAGAATACCGAGCCAAGAGTTGTTCCTATAGTACAGAGCACAACTTACGTTTATGATTCAACTGACGATGTTGCCGCTGTATTTGACGATCCTACCAAGAGCCTTATATACTCACGTTTTGAGAATCCTACAGTTATGGCTGTAGAGGAAAAGATCAACGCTCTCGAAGGCGGCGTTGGCGCTATGTGTACTTCAAGCGGTCAGGCTGCTTCTCTCTGCTCTCTCCTCAATATTCTCAAAGCCGGCGACAGCTTTATCTCTGCTGCTACTATCTACGGCGGTACTGTTAATCTTTTCGCCTATACATTAAAGAAGCTCGGCATCGAGTGCATCTTTGTAAACGCCGATGCTTCCGAGGAAGAGATACAGGCTGCTTTCAAGCCTAACACAAAGGCTGTTTTCGGCGAAACTCTCGCTAACCCTGCTCTTGCTGTATTCGATATCGAGAAATTCGCTAAGATCGCTCACAAGAACGGTGTACCGCTCATCGTTGACAATACTTTCCCTACACCTATCCTTTGCAGACCTTTCGAGTACGGTGCTGATATCGTTATCCATTCCACTACAAAGTATATGGACGGTCATGCTGTACAGGGCGGCGGCGTTATCGTTGATTCCGGTAACTTTGACTGGACTAACGGCAAGTTCCCTGAGTTCACAGAGCCTGACGAGAGCTATCACGGAACTATCTACACAAAGACCTACGGCAAGGCTGCATACATCATCAAGGCAAGAATGCAGCTCAT
>DEBW01000177.1:3222-3500 GCA_002348905.1 Ruminococcus flavefaciens
GCTAAGATAGTATCTGAGTTCCTCGAAGCTAACGAGCACGTTGAGTCTGTAAACTATCCAGGATTAAAGAGCAACCCTTACCACGAGCTTGCTCAGAAGTATCTCCCGCTTGGATGCAGCGGCGTTATCTCCTTCATAATCAAGGGCGGCAGAAACGAAGCTGTTAAGTTCATGGATTCTCTCTCACTTGCTTCAAATGAAGTTCATGTTGCTGATATCCGTACCTGCGTACTTCATCCGGCAAGTGCTACACACCGTCAGCTCACTGACGAGCAGCT
>DEBW01000039.1:0-513 GCA_002348905.1 Ruminococcus flavefaciens
GAGTATTTCCGAGGTCACGAAGCTTTTTCAGTGTAGCTATGAGCTTGTCGTTGTCACGCTGGTGAAGACCTATACTCGGTTCGTCGAGGATATACAGAACTCCGACAAGCGACGAGCCTATCTGAGTTGCAAGGCGTATTCTCTGACTTTCACCGCCTGAGAGAGTACCGGATGAACGTGACATTGTAAGATATTCAAGTCCGACGCTTTTGAGGAAGCCTAAACGCTCCTTTATCTCTTTTATTATGCGCTCACCGATGAAAGTTTCGTGTTCGGTAAGTTCAAGACCGTTGAAGAAGTCAAGACCGCTTTTTACCGAGAAATCAGTAACTTCGCTGATGTTTTTACCTCCGACAGTTACGGCGAGGTACTCGTCACGAAGTCTTTTTCCCTTGCAGACCGGACACTCGACTTCACACATACATTCTTCAATTTCGCTGCGTGAGTAGTCGCTGTTAGTCTCACGGTAACGGCGTTCAAGGTTGTTTATAACTCCTTCAAACGGAGTTTTGT
>DEBW01000039.1:572-857 GCA_002348905.1 Ruminococcus flavefaciens
TTCTCCTGTACCATAGAGGAAAAGGTCAAGCTGTTCCTTTTTCAGATTTTTTACTGGCACATCAAGCGGTATACCGTATTTTTCAGATATAGCACGATAGTACATCATAGCTATAGATGTATCATCAAGACTGTTCCAGCCGGAAGCTTTGATAGCGCCCTCTGCTATGGTGTAGTCCTTGTTCGGCACGATAAGTTCCGGATCAATGTGCTTGAATACTCCAAGACCTGTACATTTCGGGCAAGCTCCGACCGGATTGTTGAACGAGAACATTACAGGTTCAAG
>DEBW01000039.1:1007-3244 GCA_002348905.1 Ruminococcus flavefaciens
ACGACTATCTCGATATTGTGCTTTTTATTCTTGTCAAGTTTTATTTCTTCGGTAAGTTCATACATACTTCCGTCAACACGCACACGTACAAAGCCGGAACGTCTTGCAGAGTCAAGCTCTTTGACGTACTGTCCCTTTCTGTTGCGTACTATCGGAGCAAGAAGCTGTAGCTTTGTACCCTGCGGAAGTTCCATTATAGTGTCAACTATCTGATCTATGCTCTGCTGAGATATGACTCTGCCGCAGATAGGGCAGTGCGGAATGCCTATTCTTGCGTAGAGCAGTCGGAGATAGTCGTATATCTCAGTGACCGTGCCGACTGTTGAACGTGGATTTTTAGAGGTAGTTTTCTGGTCGATGGATATAGCAGGGGAAAGTCCCTCGATGCTGTCAACGTCAGGCTTTTCCATTTGTCCGAGGAACATTCTTGCATATGATGACAGACTTTCTACATATCGGCGCTGACCGTCTGCATAGATAGTATCAAATGCAAGAGAAGATTTTCCTGAACCTGAAAGACCTGTCATGACGATCAGCTTGTCACGGGGAAGTTCAAGGTCAATGTTTTTAAGGTTGTTTGCACGGGCACCTTTTATCACGATTTTATTTATCATAGCTTTTTCCTCAGTTATTCTGTAATTCTTTTATCTTATCACGGAGATATGCAGCGTGTTCAAATTCAAGAAGCTTTGCTGCATTTTTCATCTCAGCGGTAAGCTTGTCGATAAGCTGTTGCTTTTCACTTACGGACATTTTCTTCTTGTTGAGTTTCTTTTCAAGCTTCGGCTTGGAAGTTATTTCAAGTACGTCACGGACATTCTTTATTATAGTCTTTGGAGTTATTCCGTGTTCGGTATTGTATGCTGTCTGTATCGAGCGTCGGCGTTCAGTCTCGGTGATAGCACGTTCCATTGAACCGGTCACGGTATCAGCGTACATTATTACCTGACCTGACGCATTACGTGCAGCTCGTCCGATAGTCTGAATTAGAGAAGTTTCGCTTCTCAGGAAGCCTTCCTTGTCTGCATCGAGGATAGCAATAAGGCTTACTTCCGGTATGTCAAGTCCTTCACGCAGAAGATTTATTCCCACAAGTACGTCAAATACGCCGTTTCGCAGGTCTTTGATTATCTCCATACGCTCAATAGTGTCGATGTCGTGGTGGAGATAGCGGACTTTTACGCCTAATTTTTCGTAGTAGGAGGTAAGGTCTTCTGCCATTTTCTTTGTAAGAGTGGTCACAAGTATTCTTTCATGACGCTCAATACGGGTATTTATCTCGGAAAGAAGGTCGTCCACCTGACCATGTGTAGGCTTTACGATTATCTCAGGATCAACAAGTCCCGTAGGACGAATGACCTGCTCCACGATAGTGTCGGTCTTTTCGCGCTCTATCTGTCCCGGAGTTGCGCTGACATAGATAGCCTGATGAATATGAGCATTGAACTCGTCGAAATTCAGCGGACGGTTGTCCATAGCGCTGGGCAGACGGAAACCGTAATCCACAAGAGTGGTCTTTCTTGCTCGGTCTCCTGCGTACATAGCCCTTACCTGCGGCAGAGTAACATGGCTCTCATCGACGATAAGGAGAAAATCCTCCGGAAAGTGGTCAAGAAGCGTCTGAGGAGTGCTTCCAGCCGGTCTGCCTGCGAGTACACGAGAATAGTTCTCAACACCGCTGCAATAGCCGACTTCACGTATCATTTCCATATCGTAGTGTGTGCGCTGTTCGATGCGCTGAGCTTCGATAAGCTTGTTGTTCTGCTGGAAGTAGTCGATGCGCTCGGCAAGCTCACGGTCGATCTCTTTCAGTGCGGATTCAAGCTTTTCATCTCCGACAACGTAATGCGAAGCCGGAAATATCGCCGCATGGCTGACTGTAGCCTTTACCTCGCCGGTAACTACATTTATCTCGGATATGCGGTCTATCTCATCTCCGAAGTATTCCACACGTACAGCAGTATCACTTGACATTGCAGGAAATATCTCCACAACGTCGCCTCTTACACGAAAACGGTTACGCTCAAACGCAATGTCGTTTCTTTCGTAGCGTATTCGCACCAGTTCCTCAATAAGCTGGTCACGGGGCTTTTCGGTTCCCTGACGTATAGATACGCACATTGAGCGGTATTCCTCCGGACTTCCGAGGGAGTATATACAAGATACGCTGGCAACGATTATAACGTCACGGCGTTCAGCAAGAGATGTTGTGGCGGAGTGGCGGAGTTTGTCTATTT
>DEBW01000039.1:3331-11343 GCA_002348905.1 Ruminococcus flavefaciens
GCCTCCGGCTGGTAGTAGTCGTAATAGGATACGAAGTATTCCACCGCATTTTCGGGGAAAAACTCCCTGAACTCAGAGCATAGCTGCGCTGCGAGTATTTTGTTATGGGCGAGTACGAGTGTAGGCTTGTTCACACGGGCTATGACATTCGCCATAGTAAAGGTCTTTCCCGAACCGGTAACGCCTAAGAGTATCTGCTCTTTTTTGCCGTGTTCTATGCCGTCAACGAGTTTGTCTATAGCCTCCGGCTGGTCGCCGGCAGGAGCATATTCAGAATGAAGTATAAAGTGATCCATAGTTACCTCCGGAATATCAGCGCTTCAAATGGGCTAATTGATAAAATGCCACAGCCGAAGCTGCTGCAACGTTGAGAGAGTCTACCTCATGTGACATCGGTATGCATACAGTATAGTCGCAGGCTCTGATAGTCTCAGTTGAAAGGCCGTCACCCTCAGCTCCGAGTATCACAGCGAGTTTTTCTTCTGAATTGAGCTTTTCATCGTCGATATCGACTGAATCATCTTCAAGAGCCATAGCAGCTGTCTTGAAGCCGAGACTATGAAGAAGTTCCATATCTGTATTATTACCGGACATAAAAGTCCACGGCACTTGAAAAACTGTACCCATACTTACACGGGATGAACGTCTGTAAAGCGGATCAGAGCAGCTCTCGGTAAGTATGACAGCATCCATGCCGAGTGCTGCCGCAGAGCGGAATATCGCTCCGACATTTGTAGGGTTCACGACGTTTTCAAGTACAGCTATGCGTTTAGCGTCACGGCATATATCACTGACAGATGAAAGTTCATTCCGTCGCATTGCACAAAGCGCTCCACGTATCAGTTTGAAGCCTGTTACAGATGTTATTGTTTCGTCATCAGCTGTGTAGACCGGCACATTTGCAGCCCCGATAACTCCGGCAGCTTCACCTGTGATATCTTTGCGGCTGCAAAGTATCGACATCGGAGTATAGCCGCCTTTTATAGCTCTTTCAATGACTTTCGGACTTTCAGCGATAAATACTCCCAAGTCCGGCTCGTAATAGTGCAGGAGATGAGTTTCTTTCTGCTGACGGTAAAAATCAAGTTCAGGTGCGTTTATATCAGTTATCTCTATAATATCCATATTATCGTTCCTTTTAAAAAGATACTACTTATATTATAACACATTTGTTCGGATTCATCAATGCCTTTTGTAAACAAAAATTGAGTTACAGTTGAGATTGAGTTGAGGTTGAAGGAATATAATAACATTGTACCAATAACAAAGGAGGAATAATATGCTTGAACTTAAAGGCATTAAAAAAGACTACCTTGCAGGCGAGAATACTGTTCATGCCCTGAAAGGAATCGACCTGAAATTCAGGAATTCAGAATTTGTCTCTATACTTGGTCAGTCCGGATGCGGAAAGACTACTATGCTGAATATTATCGGCGGTCTTGACAAGTATACTGAGGGTGACCTCGTTATAAACGGACGCTCCACCAAGGAATACAAAGACCGTGACTGGGATGCTTACCGCAACCACTCTATCGGCTTCGTTTTCCAGAGCTATAACCTCATACCGCATCAGACTGTATTGCAGAACGTTGAGCTTGCGCTTACTCTTTCCGGTGTATCAAAAAATGACCGCCGTGAACGTGCTAAGAAAGCTCTTGAACAGGTAGGACTTGGCAATCAGTTACACAAGCGTCCTTCTGAAATGTCAGGCGGACAGATGCAGCGTGTGGCTATCGCAAGAGCTATAGTAAACGATCCTGATATCATCCTCGCTGATGAGCCTACCGGCGCTCTCGACACCAAGACCAGCGAACAGGTAATGGATATCCTCAAGGATATCGCTAAAGACCGTCTTGTTATCATGGTAACTCACAATCCGGAGCTTGCTCAGGAGTATTCAACAAGAATCGTTCGTATGCGTGACGGTCAGATTCAGGAGGATTCAGCTCCTCTGACTGAAAAGGAGATGCAGATAGAAGAAGTACGTGACAAGACCGTACAGGACGAACAGGCTGCAAACAAGAAGAAAAAGCCTTCAATGTCCTTTGCTACTTCTCTCGGACTTTCCATGAAAAACCTTTTCACCAAGAAAGGACGTACCGCTCTTACATCTTTCGCAGGAAGCATAGGTATCATAGGTATTGCGCTGATATACTCGGTATCACAGGGATTCCAGAACTATATCGACGCTATCCAGGAAGAAACTCTTTCGTCATATCCGCTGACTATTGAGCATACCAATACCGACCTTTCAGCTATTATGGAAACTTTCATGAAGCTCGGAAGCGGTGAGATAGAACACGAAAAAGATGCTGTATACAAACGTTCTGCTATATATGAGATAGTCAATGCTTTCAATGATAAGGAAAATTCCGAGAACGACCTCAAATCTTTCAAGGCTTTCATTGAAGAACAGAATGATGATGAAATGTCTAAGCTTCATAACGCTCTCAACGGCATACAGTACTCATACGATTATGATATGCTTGTATACACCAAAAACGTTGATGATGACATAATCATATCAGATTCTCAACAGCTTATGACTGAACTTATGGCTGAGAGCATGAATATTGATATGTCGGCAATGTCAAGTATGAACGGCAATTCAATGATGGGCGGTATGATGGGCAGCAATATGCAGATGAAGCTCTGGCAGGAAATGCTCTCAGGTGAGAACGGCAAGCCTATAAGTCCGCTTCTTGAAAAGCAGTACGATGTGGTTTACGGTTCATGGCCGAACAGCTACGATGAGGTCGTACTTGTTCTTGATAAGAATAACGAGCTGAATGACGTTGCTCTCTATGCTCTCGGACTTGAAAACAAGGAAGAGATAGACAAGATCATGGACGCTGCTATGGACGGCACTACTACCGTTGATTTCGAGCAGAAAACATGGAGCTATGAGGATATCTGCAAGAGAAACTACCGTGTAGTCCTCAACTCTGACTGCTACAAGTACGATAATTCAACAGGAACTTATACAGACCTCCGTGAAACTGATGCAGGTCTGACATACCTTTATGATAATGGTATCGACATCAAGGTAAGCGGTATCATCCGTCCTAACGAGGATTCAAAAACAGCTATGCTGACCGGTTCTATCGGATATACCAAGGAACTTACCGAGTATATCATCGAACATTCAAGCAGTGCTGATGTAATAAAGGCTCAGCTCGATACTCCGGATAAGGACGTTATTTCAGGTCTTCCGTTCAAACCGGCGGCAGGTACTCTCACAGACGATGAAAAAGAGGAGCTTTTCCGCACATATATCAGCTCTATGAATGACACTGAAAAGACTGCTCTTTATGTACAGCTCATGACAACTCCTAAGCCTGACGAGCTTGAAAAAATGACAGCCGATGCTATGAAGGATGTCAAGCGTGAGGATATGGAAGCTGCTCTCATACAGATGCTTACTCAGCAGATGGGAGTAGGCGAGGAGGATATCAGGAGCTACCTTGCTATGATGAGCGATGATGACCTCACGAGTGCTTATACTCAGGGCGTTCAGGAGCAGATAAAGGCTCAGTACGCTCAGCAGGTTATGGCTCAGATAGGTACTATGCAGCCGGAAGAAATGCTTGCTGGACTTGATGCTCTCCTTGACAGTCTTACAGCTGAACAGTTCGCATATTACTATGATGAGATAGTTGAGTTCTCAAATTCAACTTACGAGGATAATCTCCGCAAAATGGGATATCTTGATATAGATGATCCGTCAACGGTAAATCTCTATGCAAACTCATTCGAGAACAAGGATGTTATCGAGGACGTTATCAAGGAATACAACGAAGGCAAGGACGAACTTGACCAGATAAAGTATACTGACTATATCGGTATCATGATGAGCAGTATCACTACTATAATCAATGCGATTACCTATGTTCTCATAGCATTCGTAAGTATATCACTTATTGTTTCATCCATCATGATCGGCGTTATAACTCTTATCTCCGTTCAGGAGCGTACTAAGGAGATCGGTATTCTCCGTGCGATCGGTGCTTCAAAGAAAAACGTCAGCAATATGTTCAATGCCGAGACTATGCTCATAGGCTTCACATCAGGCGTACTTGGCGTTATCGTGTCGTGGATAGCAACATTCCCGATAAATGCTGTTATCAAGGGACTTACCGGCATAACAAACCTCAAAGCGGTTCTTCCTCTGCCGGCTGCGCTTATACTTATACTCATAAGCATTTCACTTACACTTATCTCAGGTATCATACCTTCAAGAAGCGCTGCAAAGAAAGACCCTGTTGTTGCACTCAGAACAGAATAAAATATTTCATACTTGTTTACAGCCTGGGAGAATATCTCAGGCTGTTGACTTTTTTATGGCAAAATTATATAATATTAGCAGATATTTTGGTTAAAGGAGCAATTTTAAGCTATGAAAAAACAGTTCAATGATAAGAAAAATTATGATACCGCTCTTGAACGCATAAGGGATATGGAGTGCAGATTTGACAGAGTTCAGTCGGCTTTGAGTGAACTTCAGAAGTCTGTTGAAGCTTATTCAGATGTTCTTGATGATATAGCCGGGCTTGATGATTATTACAGCGGAGACTGGAAATCAGATTTTTCTGCTGATGAGAATGGTGAGCTGCCTGCCGGACTTAAACGAGGTGTACTCTCCGAGGACGGACTGTGGAACTTCTTTGAGGAAAACAGGGAACTTCGTGAGCAAATGCAAGATTTATGCGATAAACTGAAAAAGTATGACAGATTTTAAGCTTCTGTCATACTTTTGTATTTTTCATATAGTGTTTTATTTGCAGCGTTCATAGTACCAAAATACTTGGTACAGCATATGACTTCGCTGCATTTTTCCATTATGCTGATTGCTTTCTGCAAGTTTTCGCTGCTGATAGGTTCAAAGGCTTTTTCAGCTATGAGTTCAGCGGCAAGACTTTTGGCAACTGGATATTCAATGTCATTTTCATGTATGATACCGGCGGCGAACGGTATTCCCTGACGCTGTAAACTACGGTATGTGTCTATACCGCTTCCGCCTCCGCCAATGACGAATACCTGTGGTTCTCCTTGAACTTTCGCAGCTTCGGCAGTACCGAAAGACGGCAGGAAAGTTCCGCTGGTTATGCCGTAAAGCTCGCTGATGTAATCTCCGGAAAATATCTCCTCTGGACTGCCGGTACGGTCGGCTTTATTTCCTTTTATGCAGAGTATCCTGTCAGAAAAGCGCTGAGCAAGGTCGAGTTCGTGCAAAGTCATAATAACGGCTATATTTCTGTCTCTTGCAAGCTCTTTAAGAATATTCAGCAGTTTCAGCTTGTTGTTTATGTCGAGAAAAGAGGTCGGCTCGTCGAGTATAAGTATCTGTGGCTGCTGGGCTATTGCTCTTGCGAGCATTACAGTCTGACGCTGACCGTCACTGATAAAGCGGATATCAGTATCACGCAAATGCATAATACCTGTAAGCTTCATTGCTTCATGGACAATTTTTCTGTCATTTTCGGAAAGTATGCCAAGTCTGCCGGTATACGGATAACGACCTGTTGAAACGATGTCCTCGCAGGTCATTTTTTCTGCGGTTATCCTGTCAGTCAGGCAGACTGATAATGTCTTTGCGATATCATGAGTGCTCATAGCCGTGATGTCGGTATTGTTTATGCTGACAGTACCGGCAAGCAATGGAAGCTGTGAAGTGATACTTCGCAGTATCGTTGATTTTCCTGCACCGTTTGCGCCGATGATAGTGAGTATCTCTCCTGAGCGCACTTCAATATCTATGCCGCTTACAATTACTTTTTTACCGTATCCTACAGACATTGCATCTGATGTAAGAATGATATCGTTCATCACACACCTCTTTTCTGCTCACGTCGGTTTAACATCGCTGCAATTACGACTGGTGCGCCGAAAACGGCTGTTATAGTGCTTATGCTCAGCTCTACCGGAGCAAAAAGCATACGTGCAATGAGATCGCAGGCAAGGCAGAATACTGCTCCGCCGATAAATGAAGCAGGTATCACAATGATAGGTTTTGCAGTTCCGAAAGCAGTTTTTACAAGGTGAGGCACTGCGATGCCTACAAATGATACAGGGCCTGCAAATGCTGTGACACAGGCTGAAAGAATGCTTGAAAGCAGTATGAGCGCAAGCCTGAAAGCTTTCAGATTTACTCCCATATTCTTAGCGTAGCTTTCTCCGAGCTGATATGCGCTCATCGGCTTTGAGAGCATAAATGCCGCAAAGACTGTTATTATAGTTATCAGCGCAATAACTTTTACATTTTCCATGTTTATGCCTGAAAAGCTTCCCATTGACCAGTTATGCAGATTTACGATGTTTGCATCATCTGCAAAGGTAACAGCAAGTTCCGTAACTGAGGAACATATATAACCTATCATTACGCCGGCAATAATGAGCTGAGCCATATTCTTTACTTTGCCCGAAAGCAGGAGGATAGCTCCTGTTGAGAGCAGAGAACCTATAAAAGCTGCGCCGACCATTGCTGCCGAATTAAGGAAGATACCGCTCTGCATGGTCAGCATCATCGCAAGTGCTACAGTAAGTTTTGCACCTGAGGAGATACCAAGCACATAAGGACCGGCAATGGGATTGTTGAAGAAGCTTTGAAGCAGAAAACCCGAAACCGAAAGCGCTCCGCCTAAAAGTGCAGCGGAAATAGTTCTTGGCAGACGTATCTCCATAACGATAGTATTTGCAGCGCTTCCGGCGTTTTTGCCGGTAAAGGCTTTGAATATTTCAGATATTGTAATATTCGTACTTCCGCTGACAAGTTCAAGTACAGCAAAAACTGCTGTGAGTATCAGAAGTATGGAAAAGCATAAAGTCCAGCGGACAGCTCTTTTTTGGCTCATATCATCACCTCAGTCAAGCTTGTGAAGAAAGGTCAGGTTTTCATTTTCTGTATTATCGGTGAAAATGCTGTTTAGGTCGCATATCATATCTGCTGCTCCGGTAGTCTGCTGGAACATATTCTGTCCGGTACACCATACATTTCCTTCTTTGACAGCTTTGAAATCAGCGAGGATACTGCTTTTTCCGAGCAGCTCGTCTATAGTGTTTATTTCACCGTCAATAGTGCTGTTGTAGATGAGTATATCTGCATCGTGTGCGACTTCGTAGAATTTCTCAGACTGTATGTTCATCGTGGAAAGTGCATTTTCATCCACATTCAGGTCTTTCGCAGTAAAAATGTATTTTCCGCCTGCAAGCTCTATCATTTTTGAAACATAGTCACCCGGTTTGCGTATGCTGAAATAGCCGTTTGATGTAACATAGAAAAAAGCTGCGGTTTTGCGTTCGCTTTCGGGGATATCTCCGGCAGAAAGCTCTTCAAAAGCCTTTGTTTTCTCATTGAACTGTTTTTCTGCCGATTCGATATCACCTGTAAGAAGTCCGTAAAGCTTTATCCATTCCATTC
The DNA here is from genome assembly GCA_002348905.1 of Ruminococcus flavefaciens. Classification (GTDB taxonomy): domain Bacteria; phylum Bacillota; class Clostridia; order Oscillospirales; family Ruminococcaceae; genus Ruminococcus; species Ruminococcus flavefaciens_O. Next base: position 10,749 of record DEBW01000039.1, read on the forward strand.
GTCCGAGAGGGTGAGTTTCATAGCTTGAACGCTCAACAAGTACAGGTATATCAAAAGATTCAAGCTGTTCCTTGACTTCGGGAGTATGGTATATCATTGTTGATTCTATAGCAAGTCCGCAATTTTCAGCCACAAGGGTTTCGTAATCGGGAGAGCTGTACTTGCCGATAAATTCAATTTTACCTGAGTCAACAGCATCGTATATGTCCGGCAGGCTCCAGCCGTTGGCAGCGGTAGAAGTCATTTTCACATCGTCCAGTCTGCCTATACTGTCGAACAAGTCCATAGCCGAGGTCGCAGCAACGTATATATTTCCGACAGGCTGTTTTATTACCGTCATACCGGCTGTATTATCAGGCACAGCAGTATTTTCGGGGACTATCAGGAATCTGTCGTCTGCGATATTAACTATCGAGCAGCCGTTTTCACAGTAGTCAACGCTGAATTGTTCGGCATATTTCAGCTCCATTTTTCCACTTATGTCAAGAGTATCACCGGTGGATTCACTTTTCTGACAGCCCGTTACAAAAAGAAGTCCGAATGCTGTTACAAATGATATCAGCTTTTTCATTCGCATTTTTCTATAGTTGATGAG
>DEBW01000039.1:11361-22639 GCA_002348905.1 Ruminococcus flavefaciens
GATAAAGTGTAGTCTATCATGTGAGGTTCGCTCATTGCGGTAGTTTCAGCCTGAACAGGCATTTTGTAGTCGAAGCCTGTAACAGGTATCTCGAACTGTGAGTGTCCGTCAGCTATTTCAGGAGTGTATTCCAGATAGTTCACTGCCATTTTGTCGTATTTGTCGCTGCTCCATACTATCAGAGCTGTTGCTTTGCCGTCAGCTACGGTAAGCTTTACCGGAGACTCAACGGACGCTCTGCCTGAACCGCCTTCGAGTGTTACGTCGATAGTGTATTCTCCGTTTTCAATGTCGAGGTCTTCGGCAGTCTTATATCTTTTCTCCTTGAATGCTGTGTCAGGAAGAGAATCTGCACGGAAAACAAGTGTACGTCCGTACCATTCCTGCTTTTTAGCGCTCAGAGCTGCACACTGTATCTCCTTGTCAAGTGCTTCGACAGGTACGGTGAATACAGACTGTCCGCTTTCGTTTTCAGTATATGTTATACGCTCGGATTCTTCGCCGTTCTGAGCTTCTTCCTCCGTGCCCATGAAAAGAGCATCGTAGGATTTGCTGTCAATTATGATATCAGCAGTCATGCCGTCTTCTCCTACATGGAGTATGCAGTCTGCGATCTTGAACATTGAAGAGCTTGAATCTACTGATACATAGTAGTTTCCGATATTCAGAGCATCGGAACCCACCTCTGTCATGCCTTCAAATCCGACTTCGTTCTGTGGAGCTGTAGCGTGTTCGGTAGTTTCTTCTTCTGTAGTCTCAGTGCTTGTTTCGGCTGTAGTCTCAGCCACAGAGCTTTCAGGAACAGCCGGTTCAGATGATGATGTATTTTCAGCACCGCATGATACGAGTGCAAGCGCAGTTAAAAGCGATAAAGCAATGATAGTTTTTTTCATAGTATACCTCAAAAATCATATGGGCGCACAACAGTGTGCGCCCGAATTTATATTTGTTTATTTGATAGAATCTATAGCCTTCTGAGCGTGTTCAACGTAGATCTTTCTGATATCTTCGTTCTCGCCGAGACCTCTGAGGAGGCACTCAACTTCATAGCCCTCAGCTTCAAATACTGACTTCCATGAGTCTTCCTCGTCGCCAGCCATATCATTGTTTGCGTGGTCGCCGGCAACTACCATGAGAGGTTCAAGCACTACCTTTTCGTATCCGCCAGCCTTTACCTTTTCAAGTACATCTTCAACGCTTGGCTCAGCTTCAACAGTACCTACAAAATAATTTGTATGTCCGTCAGCTGTGAGCATATCCTGCATTTTGCTGTATACGCTGTTTGAAGCAGCTTCTGTACCATGTCCCATGAAGCAGATAGCTGTCTTTCCGTCGTCGTATTCACTTGTCCAGTTTACTATAGCGTTTTCAACACGCTTGAAGTCGTCATCGCTCGTGAGGAGCGGTTCACCGAATACTACCTTGTCGAATGAATCTGAATAACTTCCGACCTTCTCATAAAGTTCGTCATACTCAAGACCGTTCATGAGGTGAGTAGGCTGTACAACGAGGTTCTTTACGCCGTTGTCAACAGCTCTTTTGAGAGCTTCGTCTATATCGTCTATATGTATACCGTCACGGCGCTCAACGTGGTCGATGATAATGTTTGCGGTAAATCCACGGCGTACTGAATAATCAGGGAATGCCTTTTCAAGAGCTTCTTCTATAGCACCGATAGTGAGACGGCGGCTGTCATTGTAGCTTGTACCAAAGCTGAGTACGAGAAGCTCATTTTCGCCTATTTCGTCCTGATTTCGGATATTATCAAGAGAAGCATCACCTGTGTCATAATTTTCTTCATCATCTTCTTCCTCAGCTTCTGCGGATTCGGTTGTTTCTTCAGCAGTAGTTTCCTCTGCTTCTTCTTCCTCAGCGGCAGTTGTTGATTCAGTTTCAGGTTCAGAGTTGCTTTCAGATGATTCTGTGCTTCCGCATGATGCGAATGAAGCAGTCACACAAGCAAGTCCCAATAAAAATGCCAGTATTTTTTTCATTATGATCTTCCTTTCGTTAAAAGGCATGACCGCACAACTAAAAAACCTCCTGCACAGGCAGAAGGCATTGCAAACAGACTCGGTTAAGAGCCTGAAAACAGTACGATCAATACCTCGTGACCTTGACTTTTACAGTCTTGTACCAGCAAAACGGCAGGTTTCCTGACTTATGCATCCTCACGGCACACAGCCTTCCCGATTTCTCAGTGGCGTATTTGCATACCGCTATGCAATTACAGTGACGAGATCGTGCAGGAGCTTCACCTGCTTCCCTTTTACCTTTCTGCCCGAAAATACGACAGAAAGCACCGTTTGCTCTATTAAATTTTGTTCATGAACATAATTATTATAACAGAATTTTATGAACATTTCAAGCATTATGGATATTTTATATGTTCGCTACAATCCGCCTTCACTTTTTGAAGCCTTTTTTGTTGTCAAGCATATAAAGCAGAGCGTTGCATATCGCAGCAGCTACGTTGCTTCCGCCTTTTCTGCCTTTTGCTGCGATACACGGTATGCCTGAATCTATGAGCATTTCCTTTGACTGGACTACGTTCACGAAGCCTACGGGAGCGCCGATTACCAGTTCAGGCACAAAAGTACCTGCTGAAATATGGTCGCAGAGCCTTACAAGTGCGGTCGGAGCGTTTCCGACTGCGTATATCACAGGTCTGCCGAGTTTTGCGGCTTTGTCGACCGATGCGGATGCTCGTGTAGTACCGTTGAGTTTCGCAGTCTGAGCAATATCCTCGTCAGCCATAAAACACATACACTCACAGCCGTGACGGGCGAGTGCAGGCTTGTTTATGCCGGCTTTTGCCATATTTGTATCTGTTATTATGACTGCACCTTTTTCAAGTGCATAAAGAGCAATTTCAATAACATTCTCAGAAAAATATAGATTTTCAGCATAGTCAAAATCAGCGGTTGTGTGTATCGCACGTATGACCACGGGTTTGAGTTTTTCCGGTATTTCAGTTTTAAGTTCGCTTTCTATAATTTCAAAGCTGCGCTTTTCAATGTCAGCAGGCAGCACATATTCTAAATTCATACGCCCTCCTCAATTATACGGTATATAAGTTCCATATCAAGATTTTTTCTCACGTTGTCAGCAAGCAAGTCAAGCTGAGCATTGCGGTAGAGCCGTCTGTCTATGACATTGCCGGTAAATTCAAGTCCTTTTCGCTGAAAGAGAGCTTTTATCAGTCTGCCGGAAACGTCAGCACTGTCAAAGATGCCGTGTATATAGCATCCTGCGGCATTTCCTCTGAAGCTTCCACAGCAGTTTGTCAGCGTTGAGCCTTTGTTTTCTGTAACTCCCATGTGAACTTCGTAGCCGTAAAAACCTGCGCCTGAAAGACATGAGAAAAATCCCTGTACATCGCAGAAATTACCGCTTGTCTGTGACTGGTGCTTGTCAGCGCTGAATACAGTTTCACAGTCAAGCAGGCATAATCCGTCTATGCTTCCGCCGCATTCGCTGGAGTATGGATCAGATATTTTTCTGCCCATTATCTGATATCCGCCGCATATCCCGAAAATCGGTATATCTGCCTTGTAACAGCGGTAAATCGCTTCTGAAAGACCGTTTTCTATGAGCCATTTCATGTCGGAAATGGTACTTTTTGTACCAGGAATTATTATCATGTCCGGCTGACCAAGTTCGCCTGCCTTTGAGACATAACGCACTGAAACTCCGTCGTACTGGCGGAAAACGTCAAAGTCTGTGAAGTTTGATATCTTCGGGAGATGTATAACTGCAATGTCGATAATACCGCCAATGTTTCTGACTGTCAGTTTTTCAGATAGACTGTCCTCGTCTTCGATATCGCACGATATGTACGGTACAACTCCGGCAACTGTTTTGTGCGAGCGCTCCTCAAGTATACTGATACCGTCCTGAAACAGCGATATATCGCCTCTGAATTTATTTACCACAAGTCCTTTTACCTTGTCACGTTCTTCTTTTTCAAGAAGTTCAAGCGTACCGATAAGCTGTGCGAAAACTCCTCCACGGTCGATATCTCCGACAAGAAGCACCGGAGACTTTACAAGTTCAGCAAGTCCCATATTCACGATATCGTCCGCTTTTAAATTCAGCTCCACCGGACTTCCTGCACCTTCGATAACGATGATATCATGCTGAGCTGCAAGAGTATCATAAGCGGAAAGAATGTCGGGGATAAGCTCCTTTTTATGGCGGAAATAGTCAACTGCACGCATATTTCCACGAACCTTTCCATTGACTATCACCTGCGAGCCAACGTCTGTGGTAGGCTTTAAAAGTATCGGATTCATCAGCGCTGACGGCTCAATTCCGGCAGCTTCTGCCTGCAATGCCTGCGCTCTGCCTATTTCACAGCCGTCGGGAGTTATGAATGAGTTTAGTGCCATGTTCTGCGATTTGAACGGAGCTGCAGAGTAACCGTCCTGCTTGAAGATCCTGCAAAGTGCCGCCGTCAGAAAGCTTTTGCCGACATTCGACATCGTGCCTTGAAGCATTATATTTTTAGCCATTTATACACCTCCTCAGCACATTGATGAGCAGTAGGTTCTTATCATGAGTTCTTACAGCTATGCGGTAAAAACCGGCTGAAAGTCTGCTGAAATTCTGACAGTCACGGATGAGTATCCCTTCTGCAAGCATTTTTTCGCAAAGTCCGGTATGGCTTTTGAAAAGAAGAAAATTTGCAGAAGAATCAAAGATTTTTGCTCCCATATCGGTTAGTTCGGACGCTAAAAACCTGCGTTCTGCCGTTATTATTTCTATAGTTTTCCGGACATATTCAGCTTCATCAAGAGCTGCTGTCCCGACTTTCTGAGCAAGTGAAGAAACGTTCCAGAACTGACCGCTATTTTTGAGCCTGTCAGCAATTTCTGTACTGTCGCAAACAGCATAACCAAGCCGTATTCCGGGCGTTGCATAAAGTTTGGTGAAGGCTTTGAGGATAATACATCTGTCATTGAAAAAGTTGCGGATAGTATAATTTTCGCTGTTTCGGACAAATCCCATGAAGCATTCGTCACAAACAAGAATTATGTTATTTTTCAGGCATTTCTGCGAGAGCTTTTGCAGTATTTCCGGAGCTATAAGCTGTCCTGTCGGGTTGTTCGGAGTGCATACAAAACAAATATCATAGGTACTGTCAAGCTGTTCCAATATGCTTTCGGTAACTGCAAAACCGCTGCTTTCAGTAAGTTCATGCTCGCAGATATCACAGTTCACCTCTGAAAGCGCACGGCTATACTCACTGAAAGACGGCGCACATACAAGCGCTTTTTGTGGCTTTAAGGCGTGTACGATGCGGAAGATAAGGTCGTCAGCTCCGTTTCCGCATACTATATTTTCGGCGTTTACACCTTCATGTACAGCCAACTTTTTCCGCAGTTCCGTAGAGTCCGGATCAGGGTATTTTTCGATGCAGTCAATGTTTGCGATAATTGCTTTCCGCACACTTTCAGGTATGCCGAGAGGGTTTATATTTGCTGAAAAATCGAGGATATTTTCGTACTGCAATATATTTCCTCCATGCTGTTGTATCATAGAATACCTCCAAAAATAATGCATTTTACGGCTGCCGAGAGCAGCAGCATGAGTACGGATGCGCCGTACATGAGACGGTTTGCACGGCGGATATCCTCCGGCTCGACAGATCTGTCATTGTCGCCGATATACGGCTTTTTGTGAAGCTTTCCGAAGTACCATGCGTCACCGGCAAGACGCAGATGCAAAGCTCCGGCACAGGCAGACTCAGTCTGTGCGGAATTCGGACTTGCATGGTTCCTTCGGTCACGCTTCCATATGCGGAAAGCGTTACGGCTGTCGAGTTTGAAAAGGGGAGCAGACATTACCATGAGCAGGGCTGTCAGTCTTGACGGGATATAGTTCAGCACATCGTCAAGTTTGGCTGCAAATCGCCCTATATCAGCGTATTTTTCGTCCTTGTAGCCTATCATTGAGTCCATAGTGTTCACGGATTTATAGAAAAAAGCTCCTACAGCACCGCCGATTCCCATGTAAAAAAGCGGAGCAGTAACGCCGTCAGAAGCGTTTTCAGCGACAGTCTCAACCGCTGCACGGATTATACCTTCATGGTCAAGAACAGCAGTGTCACGTCCGACTATCATTGAAACGGCTTTTCTTGCAGACTCTGTATCTCCGGATTCAGCAGCATGACAGACTTTCATGCTCTCATTGCAGAGACATCTTGCTGCCAGCATATAACAGCACAGCACAGTTTCAACTGCTGTGCCCAAAATAATGTTTACATGATAACACAGCGCCAGCAATACAAGCGGAGTGACGGTCGAAATGGTAATAACGGCAAGTGCCAGCAGTGTTCCTCCGATACGTAAATTATTCATGTGCTTCCTGACGATTTTTTCAAGTCCGGCTATGAGATTACCGATGAGCCTGATAGGGTGGGGGATATTGTAAGGATCGCCGATCACACAGTCAAGCAGAAATCCCAGTATTATCGGCAATGCAGGTAACAAATGTTTCATATTTTCTCCAGTATTTCAAGTTCTGTGCCGTTCCATTCGCAGATGTATCCGTGACCATTTTCACAGTGCCAGTCAAAGTATGCTTTGTGCGGAACAGCGTATTTTTCAAGCACTGACATTATCGTTCCGCCGTGAACGATGAATGCGGCTGAATCTTCATTTTTGATTTTTTGCATTATTTTTTCAAATGCTTCTATATTTCGCCGGCGAAAATCATTTGTATCTTCGCCGTTTGGAAATGGTAAATTTCCTCCGCTGTCTATCCATTTCTGATAGTCGCTGTTTTCTGAAAGTTCAACATAGTTTTTGCCTTCAAAGTCACCAAAATCACATTCTCGGAAATTTTTCTCGATGACTATCTCTTTATTTGGAAAAAGTAACTCAGATGTCTGAATACAGCGTTTCATCGGACTGCTGATGAGTATGCTGCACTTCGGTATTACAAGCTTTTGGAGTTCTGATATACCTTTTGCACAGAGCGGTTCATCAGTTCTGCCAATGTAGCGCTTTTCAAGGTTGCCGCTGGTAAGTCCGTGACGCAGAAATAGTATTTTCATGATTTGCCGCCTTTTATAACTGACGGAAGTCCGCAGACCATCCGCACTACAGTTTCAGAATTTGCAGCGATGATGCATCCGCAGCGTCCGACATTTTCACGCCATACACGCTCGCTTTTTTCCATTGGTACGATTCCACAGCCTATCTCATCAATGATAATAACGGCTGAGTTATTGCTTTTACAAAGATTTTCTGTGAAACTTATACAGTCATCACCAAGACGCTTTACAAGTTCGTGATAATTCTTGATGCATCGGGCAGTTTTCAAAGCTTCAATATTACAGCTTCTTCCGTCAGCTATATCGCTTTCGTCAATGTTAAAATTACGCATAACATAGGCAGTTTTACCTTGATATGCTCCGCCTGTGAACATTACCATAAATTCATTATCCTTTCCGAAAAAACTACAGCTGCAAGCATGAGTATTTCACACACCTGCAAGAACCAGCCACAAAGGTCGCCGGTGATACCGCCAAAGTCACGGTATGCTGCATATCTGTGAAAAATGAGTACCAATGCAGCGGTGAGTGCAGCTGAAATGCCCTGAACAGGCGAAATAATAAGCGAAGCTGATACGCTTGCCGCAATGAAAAATACCTCCATAGCTATGGTGATATTTCTATGTGCCGGACGCACAAAACTTTGCAGAGTACCTCCGCTTTTGGCTGATTTAAGCTTAACAGCTGTAAGTCCGCTGAGCGCTCTTGAAAGTACATATCCGCAGGCGATAACTGCTGAGGTCTTAACAGAAACGACCTGCGAAAAAAGAGCAGTCTGCATTATTAGGTAGATGCAAAGTTTCATTACGGCAAACGAGCCGATGTGCGGATCAGACATTATTTCAAGGCGTTTTTCCTTATCGGCGTAAGAAGCACGGGCATCATTCACATCACAGAATCCGTCAAGGTGTATGCCTCCGGTAACGAGTATCGGCAGAAAAACAGCTCCTGCCGAAAAGAGAAACTGTCCGATATCAAGGCAGTTGCAGACTATTCTCCAAAGTATCAGCAGACCACCTGTCACAGCTCCGACAAGCGGAAAGAATCCGAGAGCGTATCTGCGGTTTTCTTCTTTCCATTCCACTTTTGGCACTGGTATTCGTGAGTACATCAGAAATGCCGACAATAGTGATCTCAGCATGGAAAAACTCCTTTCAGCAGTACGGGTATGCCGTAAACACATTCAATTACATTGTCAGCATATGCGGCTATACTTTGGTTTATTTCGCCAAGTACACGGATGTATTCAGCCGTACCTTCGGCATAGCTTATACCGTCGCCTCCGACCTGATTTGTGACGATGACAAGGTGAGATACGCTGTCTGAGAGATGTTTTATGCCGCTGATTATTTTTTCAGCCGGACTGTTTATCTTTTCGCTTGAAAACATTTCGTTTGCACAGAGGTTTCCCATACATTCAAGCAGTACCGCACAGTCAGCATCAAGTGATATTTCGTGGATATCAGTATATTTTTCGATAGTCTCGAAGCCTTTTCCGGCTCGCATTTTCCGGTGACGTTCAATTGCTTCAAAAGCATCATCGCCGAAAGGCTGCATAGTTGCGATGTAGACTTTTCTGCCCTGAAAGTCAGTTAGAATTCTTTCTGCAAAGCTCGATTTACCGCATTTTGAACCGCCTGTCACGAAAGTAGTCATTTTAGTTCGGTATACCTTTCTATATTAGTTTCGTCGAATCGGTGAGAGTTGTTGTAGAGTGCTAGTGCTCCGTCAAGGAGAGGTATCAGCAGTATTCCGCCAGTTCCTTCTCCGAGCCTGAGACCGGCATTTATCGGAGCTTTAAGTCCGCAGTAAGCAAGAAGTCCTTCGCCTGCCGGTTCGCCGGAACAGTGGCTTGCAAGCATATATTCGCTGCAAACCGGATCAATTCCGCAGGCTATAGCCGCCGCTGCTGCCGATATAACGCCGTCGATAACTATCGGTACATGGTAGTATGCTCCGCCAAGAAAAAGTCCGGTCATGGCAGCAATCTCAGTTCCGCCGATTTTTTGGAGCACCTCGAAAGGCTTGTCCGGAGACGGGCTGTTTACTTTGACAGCACGTCTGACGACATCTGTTTTCCTTTGTAAAGCCTCTGTTGAAAGTCCTGCACCTCTGCCGGTAACTTTTTCAGGTGTAAGTCCCAGAAGCACTGAGGCAATAGCTGCTGTCGGAGTGGTGTTTCCAATGCCCATTTCTCCCGTAACTATGAGCTTTGTACCGCTTTCTGCAAGAGTTTTCACCATATCCATTCCTGTAACGACTGCATTTTCAGTCTGTTCAGCGGTCATGGCACTTCCGGCGGCGATGTTCTGAGTGCCGTAAACAGCTTTCCGTTTTATCAGCCTGTCGCATTCAACATCCTGTGCAATACCGACATCTACAGCTATAACGTCCACATTATAAGCGCCTGCCAGCGCATTTATATTAGAACGTCCTTCTGCGATAGCTTTGGCACATTCTGCCGTGACTTCCTGTCCGCACTGTGTAACGCCTTCGCATACAACTCCGTGGTCACCGCACATAACGACTGCTGTCCTTGCGGAGATATCAACGTCGGGAGTTCCCTGAACTGCGGCAATCTTCTGTATCATTTCTTCGAGCATACCAAAACTTCCAAGCGGTTTGGCAATGCTGTCCCAGCGTTTTTTTGCCGAAATAAAGGCGTTTTTATCTGAGTGTACTATGTTTTTTATCCTGTTCATTTTTCTCTCCGAATCCTATGCATTTTTCCACGAATCTTTCTGCTGTCGATATGTCTGAGCAGAAATTTATGTGCGGAAATCCGGCGTAAAGAGTTTTGCTCGTATGACAGCACTCCCACGTTCTGCCGTCAGTTTTTTCAGCAGTGAATCCGCTTCCGCAGTCTGAGCTGTCCCAGTAGTGAAATTCATGAGCCTTGATGCTTTCACCATGCCTGCACAGTAAATTGTCAGACTTCGCATACATCGTGATATAGCCGAATCTTTGAAGCCTTGAAGTAGGGGATGCTTCACCTGTTATAACTCCTGCCATAAAGTGAGATACGCCGTTTTTATCGGTCAGTTTGTCATGAAGATACATAAAGCCTCCACACTCTGCAATAGTCGGCATACCCTCGCAGATGCACTTGCGTATACTTGTGAGCATAGGGATATTTGCCGATAATTCAGCGGCATAAAGCTCCGGATAACCGCCGTACAGAAGCAGTCCGTCAGCCGGCGGAACAGCTTTGTCATGGATAGGTGAGAAGTACTTTATGATGCATCCCATTTTTTCAAGGAGTTCGATATTTTCCTGATATATAAAGCAGAATGCATTGTCNNTTCTTTGGCGACTGCTATCACCGGTGCAGCGGAAAAGTGCCTTATCTCAGGAACGGTATGCTCAGGCAAAGGATTACAGGCTATATCTGAAAGTTTATCAATGCATATGTACTTTTCAGCCAGTTCTCCAAGAGCGTCGAGCTTAGTTTGTATATCGGCTATCTCGTCAGCTGTCACAAGTCCGAGATGACGGCTTTCAATTGTAATGGCGCTTTTGGGCAGACAGCCGAAATACTCAGTACCAAGCTCATTGCAAAGTCTTTTTGCAAGTGGGATGAGTTTTTCGGGCAGGCAGTCAAAAATAAATCCGGCTATCCTGTTTGGACGGTAATTCAGAAACCCACTCATAACTGCGCCGATCGAATCGCTCATACCCTTACAGTCAATGACAATTACCGCCGGAGTTTCTGTCAGCTCAGAAATTGAATGTGCGCTTCCGCAAGTACCGTCGTAAAAGCCCATTACTCCTTCGACAACTGAGATATCTCCGCCGTATTCATCAAGCAGATAAAGCAGAGTATTTTTGTCAAAGAAGAAGCTGTCGAGGTTATGGGAGGTCACTCCGATGACTTTGCGGTGAAACATCGGATCAATGTAGTCAGGTCCGCACTTGAAGGCTGAAACGTTTATGCCTCTGCGTTTCAGAGCAGAAAGCACAGCACAGGTGACTGTGGTCTTGCCGCATCCGCTTTTAGTACCGCCGATAATGAAACGTTTCATGATATCCTCCCACTGATGATAAATATTGGATTCTGAGCCTGAAGCATGGTGTGAGAGCCGATATTATTAGTCCGTGTGACGGAAATCTGCACTATTTCCGGAACAATGCCGAAATTTTTGAAACATCCGGCAGCATCATGCAGCGTTTCAAGCGAGACTGCTGTAACAACGATGTCGGCGCATGGATTTTTTCTGC
>DEBW01000039.1:22761-24050 GCA_002348905.1 Ruminococcus flavefaciens
CTTCAAATATTTCACACATATTTCCGGAGCTTCCGCCAATGAAAACTTTGTCAGGAGCTTCCGCATCTCTCAGTATCTCAGGACATTCTCCTTGAGTGACATATATATTGTCGCAGCCGAAGCGAGCAGCGTTTTCAGCGGTAAGAACTGCCGCATCCGGCTTTTTGTCAAATGCCAGTACCTTTCCGTCAGGACAGCGGTATGCGGCTTCAACAGATACAGTACCAGTGCCGCAGCCAATGTCCCACATGACAGAATCAGTCTGTATATTCAGCTTTGAAATGACTATGCCACGGACTTCTGATTTTGTCATAGGGATAGTACGGCGCAGGAATTTTTCATCATTTATCGCAGACGGGATATAACGGAGATATTTTGGGTTTTCTGCTACAAGCACAGCAAGTCCGTCAGTTTTTATATCATGAAGTTCAGAAGCTTTACCGGTGATTATTTTTTCACTTTGATATCCGAGGTCAGAGCCGATATATACATTAACGTCCTCCAGTCCGCAGCCTGAAAGCTTCCTGCAAACTTCTTTGGCACTGATATTTCCTCCGAGCAGAAAGAAACAGTATTCGTTCAGCATTACATTTATTGCTATGCTGGAATCATGTCCGTGGAGGGTGATAAATTTCATTTTTTCGTATGATATCCCGATCCTGCTGCAAAAATATGATACCGACGATATGCCGGAAATTACCTTTACATCATGGCTTTTAAGCGTCAGCAGCAGCTTTTTTGTACCGCTGAAAAATCCGCAGTCTCCAGACATGAGAACAGCAGCAGTATCGTATGAGCATGAATTAAGCTTATCAGCGATATCCTGCGGTATGTAGCTGCAAAAAGTTTCTTTTCCGGTATCACGGAAAGGCTTTATCATACGTTCAGCGCCGATAAGCAGACCGGCTTCATTTATTGCATTTTCGGCTTCTCTGGTCAGAGTTTTTTCGCCGTCCATGCCGATGCCGACAATGTATACTTTCATATTTTCAGTGTCCTTTCGATAATATCAACTGCTTCTTCAAAGCTCATTCCCTGTTCGGCAGGGCGCATGAGAGTTATCATTTCAATTTCGCAGATACGGGCAGCTTCGGCTTTTTCGGAGTATCCTCCGGTTTCACCACTTTCTTTGGTTACGAGAATTTTCGCACCGCTTTTTTTGATGTGTACGATGTTCTGTTCGGTGCTGAAAGGCCCTTTTTCCTGTATGATTTTTTCTGTATCATAGCCAAGTTCACGGCACTGTTCAAGAATATTTTCAGACGGCAGTACTCTTATCCACAGACGTT
>DEBW01000039.1:24100-28274 GCA_002348905.1 Ruminococcus flavefaciens
ATCCACAGACGTTCACGGTAGTTTCTCACATTTGTAAGATCAGAAAGCGACTTGCTGCCGAGAGTGCTGAGAATCGTACCGCCTGTGTTGTTGAGGAGCTGTATAAGTTCCGGCATATCTTTTGCAGTTCTGCCGGACGAAACTGAGCTTTTTCTTATCAGCCTGAGATATGTCAGACCTGTGTCTGTGCAGGCAGATTTGATATTTTTGGTAGCCTCAACAGCGTAAGGATGAGTAGCGTCAATGACCATACTGTACTTCTTTTCACGCATAAGAGCAATCATTTGCTCAGTATCGAGCCTTCCGCAGAGAATGTTCACAACATTTGGAAGAAGTGAAGCTCCGTATTCTGTGACAACTGAGACATCAGCAGATATCCCGTTTTCAGCGCAGTATTCAGCAAGAAGCCGTCCCTCAGTAGTTCCGCCGAAAATCAGCAGCTCAGACATTTTTATATCCTCTCGGAGTGACCATTTTCCCGCCGATGACCTTAGTCTCGGAATTGCCGATATAAACGGTCGTAAACATATCTACGGGAGTATCACGAAGCTCTGAAAGTGTGAGGATATGGCTTTCCTGACCGTTTCTGCCGATATTTCTGACATATCCGCAGACAGTATCCGCTGAGCGGTGTTTCAGTATGATATCGCAGGCATTTTTCAGATGATCGGCACGGCTTTTGGATGACGGATTGTACAGTACTATCACCATGTCACATTCTGCGGCACATTCAAGGCGTTTCTGTATCTTCTCCATTGGAGTTAGCAGGTCAGAAAGGCTTATAACTGCGAAGTCGTGAGTCAGGGGAGAGCCTAAAACAGCTCCGCCGCTGAAAGCAGCCGATACTCCGGATATGACTTTTATCTCTGTGTCAGGATAGTTTTCACCCAGTTCATAGGCAAGTCCAGCCATACCGTAAAGCTGAGAGTCTCCGCTGCAAATGAGCGAGACATTTTTGCTTCCGGCTTCTTTAAGAGCATATTCAACACGTTCACGCTCCTGTTTCATGCCTGTCGAGGCATATTCCTTTTCTGGAAAGTATTCTTTCAGAAGCTCAACATATTTAGTATATCCGACTATCAATTCACTGCTGATAATAGTCTGATGTGCAGCGATAGTCATGCCATCCTGACTTCCTGCGCCGATACCAACAACATAAAGCATTACAGCATCTTCCTTTCAAAATCAAGTATGAGCGGCTTTTCCGAAGCGGCGACTGTTACGCCGTTTGCTGCCGTTTTTCGCATTATAAGTCTGCCCTGACTGCACTTTACAGAACTTCTTTCACACACGTTGTCAACTCCTGTGATGCTTTTTACGAAGTCAGACACAGTGAAATCTCCGCTGACATTCATAAGTTACCTGGCAGAATATACCGACAGATCAAGACTGTATTTCCGGCAGAATCCCAGTAAACCTTCTTCGTTTGCTTTAAGGTCGATAGTCGCAGCCTGACGTACACGGCTTATCGGGATATTTGCTGCATTCAAAGCAGAAATAACGGCATTTTCGATAGTCTGACAGTCAGTACCTCGCTTGCAGCCGATGCCGAGGACGATATTTTTAGGTACAAGCCTTAGCGTGACCGGAAAGGGCTTCTTTTCGGCAACTCCGATATACAGACCAATGCGGCAGTCCGGACTTTCAGAGATATCTTCCGGCAGACCGATATATTTATATTCGCTGACAAGCCCTACGGCTTCATGGTCAAGAACAGCCGAAGCTACAGCCTTTGCAGCGTTCATATCAGTTATGATAAGGTCATTTGCAGCCGCAAAGCTGTCGGGAGAAAAATGTCCGCCTGTATCTGTAGCCGTGGTTATGACAGCCTGTGCGCCGAGGAGTTCTGCAAGCCGTCCTGCGAGAGCGTTTGCACCGCCAAGATGTCCGGAAAGAATCGGAATTACGAAGTTTCCACAGTCGTCAATGACTACAACAGCAGGATCAGTGGTTTTTGAGCTGATATTCGGAGCTATAGTTCTCACAGCTATACCACAGGCACAGACGAAAATGAGAGCATCGTACTTCTTGAAAATATCAGAAACAAGTCCGCTGATGTCTCTGAAACAGCGTGAGCCGAAGTCTGAATGGCTGATATAGCAGAAACGTTCAGTATTTATAAAGTCAGCCTGCTGAGATATACGCAGCGAAAGTTCCTTTCCTTTTTCAGTAATTGATATTACCGCTGCCCTCATTATAACTCTGCCTTTCTGAAACCGGTTTCAAAGTCGGGCGAGTACAGCTTTGAGAGTGAACGGATATCGCCGAGAAAATCTCCGACAGTGATAAGAGCAGTTTTTGTTATACCGTTTTCTTTGGCGGTCTGAGCGAGAGTGCCTACAGTACACCGGCAGACCTTTTCATCTTCCCATGTGGCTTTGTAAACTACAGCAGCTGGAGTTTCAGCTTTATAACCGCCTTTGATAAGCCTTTCCGAGAGTTCTTCCAGCATACCTGTGCTGAGAAATATCACCATTGTAGCATTATGTGCTGCAAAGCTTTCGATGCTCTCACGCTCAGGCACAGGAGTACGTCCAGCCATACGGGTGATTATGACTGACTGCGACACATCTGGCAGGGTATATTCAGCTTTAAGAGCGGCAGCTGCACCGCAGAATGAACTTACACCCGGACATACATCATAAGCGATACCAAGAGCATCAAGCCTGTCCATCTGCTCACGTATAACGCCGTATAAGCAAGGATCGCCGGTATGAAGCCTAACAGTAGTCCTGCTGCTTTTTTCAGCATTCTGCATTACGTCTATCACTTCATCGAGCGTCATCAATGCGCTGTTGTGTATCTCGCAGTCAGGACTGGTATAATCAAGAAGCTCAGGATTTACCAGCGAGCCGGCATAGATAACAACATCAGCCTTTTCGAGCAGCTTCATTCCTCTTACAGTAATAAGGTCAGCAGCACCGCTGCCTGCACCAACAAAGTGTACCATGTCATACCTCCTCAAGTATTTCGTCAGCAAATTCAGTTTTCAGAAGCATATCGTTCTTGTACGAAAAAATGACAGCTCCGATCTTAGCTTCACCTTTTGCTCTTGCCTGTAAATAGCCGTGTATGCGCTTAACGAGAACGTCAAGGAGCTTCTGAGCAGAGCCGTTTTCGTATAGTATATCAAAAGCCGCATCAGTAGTCGCACATTCATTCAGACTGCAAAGAAGCGCATTGTCAATTCCGGCAAGAACTCCGCAGGCAATAAGTGTTTCTATCCTGCCGTCAGCGTATGAAGAATGTGTGTTCATGATACCCGAACCAAGCTTGACCATTTTGCCGATATGACCAATTATAAGTATTTTTTCAAATCCAAGCGTCAAGCCGATATCTATAGCATCACCGATAAAATTGCTGCACATGACACATTGACTTACAAGTTCGGGACGGTTTTCTGAGATGAATTTTTCGCTGTAATTTCCGACGGTAAGAATGAGAGTTTTTCGTCCCTCAGCTTTGCGTATATTTGCCTCTGTGCGTATAGTTTCAATAAGAGCCGAACTGCTCATAGGTTCGACAATTCCGGTAGTACCTATTATAGATATGCCTCCGACTATGCCTATCCTCGGATTGAAAGTCTTTTTTGCGATATCTTCGCCGTCAGGCACAGAGATAATGACCTTGAATCCGCCGTGATACTCGTGCATCTCGGCGATATCCATTAAAGACTGCGCTATCATTTTCTGTGGTACGGAGTTTATCGCAGCATTTCCGACCGGCTGGTCTAAACCGGCTTTTGTGACAGTGCCGACACCTTTTCCACCGAGTATTTCTATACCGCTTTCGGTCAGATTTACTTCTGAGACTATTTCTATGCCGTTGGTTATATCAGGATCATCACCGCTGTCTTTTATTACAGAACAGCGGGCAAAGTCGCTTTGTATTTCACATTGGGCAATATTGACAGTGATGCGTTCACCTTTAGGCAGAAGGATGTCCGTGCATTTTACTTTTGTCTGTGTGATAAGAGCTTCAGCAGCAGCTTTTGAAGCAGCCGCTGCACATGAACCGGTCGTAAAACCGCAGCGCAGTTTTTTTGTGCCGCTGTAAATATATCTGTTGTTCATATCATACCTCGCTCTTTATAATTATGTTTTTATTTTACCATATAGTATGGATTAAGTCAATGCTTATGGAACACACTTACAGGGCTCCCGCATGAAAAGGC
>DEBW01000178.1 GCA_002348905.1 Ruminococcus flavefaciens
GCATCGCGATGCCTGATACCTTTGTTTTTTCCTTATAGTTATGATATAATAATAAGTGAAATTTTACGATTGTCATACTAAAGCAAGTGTATAAGTAAAGTCTAATGAAGAAATAACATTCCATAAACTCGCAAAAGGAGGCGTGATTATGAATTCTCAGGTATATAGAAAAACTGTTACAGATAAAATACATAAACAGCGCGTGCAAAGTGTTGCCGGAACAATGGCGATTGAGGGTCTCACACTAAGTGAAGCCAGTAGACGAAACCTTGACAGATATGCCAGCGGTCAGGCAGATTATCAGCAGATCATTGCAGAGCTGAAAGCAAAATATCAGAGGGCAGAATGATGTTTTCAAAATATGATGTGTACACCACGGTGCAGTCACTCTACTGCTATCCGGATTCCGATGTACTCAAAAATAAGCTTAATATCAGAAACAGAGAAGAACTAAAACAAGCTGAGGAAGAGATTACTGCACTAAAGCAGTATATGCTTATGGAATCTCCAATCAAAGGTAGATTCACCAAGACTCAGCTTATGAATATCCACCGCTTTCTGTTTGAGGATATCTATCCATTTGCAGGGCATATTCGCCGTGAGCAGATCAGCAAGGGAGATACCATGTTCTTTCCACCGCATCTGATATCTCAGGAGTTAGACAAGGTGTTTGCTGCAAAGAGCTATCTGATCCAATTTACGAATCGGATAGCTCTTTAAATTTGTTCAGATTTGTTTTTGTCCGATATTTTGTTTACGCAGGCCAGACACTCACACGCAATCCACTTGACATGCGTAAAGTAAATTTGGTATAATATTTTCAGAAAGGCGGTATAACTATGGGAAACATCATTCATGAACTCCAGAATATGACATATCTGAACTGGTCGCAGATCCGTAATTCATCCGGAACTGCCGGTTCCTTTCTGAAGGCATATTCGGAAATCGGCGGCAGAAAAATGTATTATAAAATCTCAAATTACGACAGCATAAACGGTGTAACAGGTCATGAATGTGTAAACGAAATAATTGCTGACCGTATTCTTGATGTTCTCGGAATAGATCACCTTTCATACACTCTTGTCAATGCTGAGATCTTAGTTGACGGCAAGCCGATCAAAACTTATATATGCATGTCTGAAAACTTCAGAAACAAAAACGAATCAAAGATAGCGCTGGATGCATTCTACGATATGGAAAAAGCTAAAAACGAAAGTCCGCTTGAATTCTGCATACGAAACGGATGGGAGAAATACATTTACGAAATGCTTGTCTTTGACTTTCTTATACTCAATCGTGACAGACACGGAGCGAATATTGAAGTTTTGCGTGATACGAAAAGAAAAACAATACGGCTTGCTCCTTTGTTCGATCACGGACTTTCACTGCTTTCGCTTTGCCGTGATGAAAAAATGTACTCTGAATATGATGTTATGGCCGACAGACCGGTTCAGTGTTTTGTGGGTTCTCATTCAGCACTTGAAAATCTTAAACTTATCCCGAAAAACGCTTTCCCCGCCCTGACACCTCTAAAAGAATCTGACAAAGATAAAATCATGGACGGACTGAATGAAATAATACCGAAACAATTATCAGAAAAAATATGGGAAATGATATGGAACAGGTGGTGCTATTATGAAAATATACGCAATAAGAAATGATAACTACTCCGAAGTGGCATCATATCTTATCTATTCAAAAGCAGAAAAACAATTTGCTATCGAGATAACCCAGGATGCTGATGAATGGAAAACACCTCTTCTTATCGCTTCTTTTCTAAAAAGAAATATAACTACGATCGATCCGTTTCACAGCAAAGAGTGGGTAAAGCAGCGTATTGTCCCGACTGACAGACAGAATTTAGGTCAGATACTTCGCGACAACGGTTTAAAAACATATGATGAATATGAACTTTTAATACTTGGAAACGGCCGCTGTGCTCAGGATGATCACTATATTGACGAAATAGGCTTCGGCGAACTTCCGGCTGATATACAGGAGCGAATGAATAAACGCATCAAAAGTGCGGTACCCCTCGGCAATGGCCAGTACCTTGTATGTTTTCTCGACGGATGCATTAAAAAATGCAATATATTCGAAATTTCCAGAGATAACGAACGTCTTGAAGGTGTGTTTCGGCTGTACCCTTCCGAAATGGATAACGCCAGACCTCTTACAGACGGATACGGCTTCGGCTGGGGTGATGATATGTGCATTCTGTATCCATCACTATACAGTAAAGGGACAGATCTGCCAATAAATTATTCCGAGCTGACATCAGCTATTAAGAACAGCCTCGTAAGTTCTGCAGAGGCCGGAGACATACTCGATTGTTCAAGGCAGTATATAAACGAACTGGTCAGAAAAGGCAGACTGAAACCGATAAAGTTTTCAGGCAAAAATCCTCTTTTCCTGAAGAGTGATGTTATAAATATACGATACACTCAAAAATCATAAGTACTCACTAAATCTGCACGCAACGTGCAGATTTTTCTATTGTGCCGCAGGCACC
>DEBW01000194.1 GCA_002348905.1 Ruminococcus flavefaciens
CTTATGAGAGTTATCAACATGGCACACGGAGAGTTTCTGATGATCGGCGCATATATGACATATGTTGTTCAGCAGTTCTTTAGTGAATGAAGTCCTGGCAGATAAAACTGTACAGGCAGTATATCTCGGACGAGGCGGTGAACACGATGCTTAAGGTAAACGGAATGAGTTCTTACTACGGGGAGAGCATGGTCATTGATGACTTAAGTTTTGAAGTCCCGAAAGGGAAAATTGTCGGTCTTATCGGAAGAAACGGTGTAGGTAAAAGCACAACACTGAAAAGTATCATGGGAATAGTTAAAACTCCGTCCGGTTCAGTAATGTTTGACGGAGAAGAGATAATAAAGAAACCGTCATATGAACGTGTAAGGCTTGGAATAGGTTATGTCCCTCAGGGACGTGATATTTTTCCGCAGATGACCGTTCAGGAAAATATAGAACTTGGTCTTCAGCCGCTGGGTGGTAAGGGAAAGATTCCGGATTATATATTCGATCTGTTTCCTATACTCCCGAAATTCGCAAAGCGAAAAGGCGGTGATCTTTCAGGCGGTCAGCAGCAGCAGCTTGCCATAGCGAGAGCGCTGGTCGCAGAGCCGAAAATACTCATTCTGGATGAACCGACTGAAGGAATCCAGCCGTCTATAATCCAGAATATCGGAGCGGCAATCAAAAAAATAAATGAATGGAAAGGAATATCTATTCTTCTGGTGGAGCAGTATCTTGATTTCGTAATGGAACACACGGACAGTTTATACGTAATGGAAAAGGGAAGTATCATTTATCAGAATACAACATCAGACGCAGATAAAACAGAAGTCCAGAAGCTGATGACAGATTAGAATAGCAAGCAGAATATATGAATGAAGAAAAACTATATTACTCTGATGCAGAAAATGAGAACCGTTACCGTGCATCGGAAAACAATGATCTGAATCTGTTTTTTGCCGCAGTGGCACATGAACTTAAATCGCCGGTGAACTCTCTGATCATGCTTGTTGATCTGCTCAGGAATGAAGCCGATGAACGCAATGACGAATCACTTAAAGAGTTAGCCGGTATTCTCAGTAATAAGGCATCCGGTATTTCTGAAAAGATAGAAAGCCTGATGGATTTTTCAAGAATAAGCAGTCTTATACCGGAAATAGAACCGGTTTATATAGGTGCGCTTTTTAATGATGTTTTTGATGAACTTCATTCACTTGAACCGGACCGGAACATTATACTGGAACTTGATGAACTTCCGGTAATAAACGGTGATGATGTACTTATAGAAATACTTGTAAAAAACCTGCTTTCAAACGCAATAAAATTTTCGGCTGTAAGAGAAAAAGCGGTTATTACTGTTAGTTACAGCAATGACCGCGATCATCATATAATTTCCGTCAGAGATAACGGAATTGGATTTGAAATGAAAGATGCAGACAGCATTTTTCAGATATTCACAAGACTTAATGCATCTGAAAAATATGAAGGTCACGGAGTTGGACTTGCTCTGTGCCGCCGGATAATGACACGACACGGAGGACGGATAGAAGCCCGAAGTGTTCCGGATGAAGGCACAGAGTTTATTCTTTATTTTCCTAAGCAGGTCTGTCCGGTATGATCCTCGTCGAATGCAACCCTGATAGTATCATCCTCATAATCCGGATCATTACGGGTTACTGACTTACGATTCACTTAATTTTTTGAAAAGTCGATAGATATAAACCTGAATTCACGGTCAGTATTTTCGTCCGGATTTTCACGCTTGACAAACGGATATTTTTGGTATATACTTATATCATACAAGCAAGGGTGCTGTTTTTCAGCACCCTTTTTCTGTTTTCTGGAGGTAAATATGAAAGACGGATTTATAAAAACAGCCTGCGCTACACCGGAGCTGAAAGTTGCAGACTGCATATACAACGCAGACAGGATAATAGATCTTATAAAGGAAGCTCATGACAAGGGCGTAAAGATAGTGTGCTTCCCTGAACTTTCGGTTACGGGTTACACCTGTGGAGACTTATTTCTGCAGGATGCGCTTCTGACCTCGGCAAAAACTGAACTTGTGCGCATAATCAGAGAAACGTCACAGCTTGATATAGCGGCTGTTGTCGGCATACCTCTGACGGTTTACGGAAAACTTTATAACTGCGCTGTTGTCATTAACAAGGGAAAAGTGACAGGAGCGGTGGCAAAGAAGAATATTCCTAACTACAACGAATTCTACGAAGTGCGTCATTTTACTCCTGCAGAGGAGGGGCTTTGTGCTGATATACGGCTTGATGATGAATATTCAGTTCACCTTGAGGATACGCTGTTTACCTGTACAGAACTTCCGGAGCTTACATTCGGCATAGAGATATGTGAGGATATGTGGGTAAGTTCGCCGCCGTCGGAACAGCTTGCCGGACGTGGTGCGGTGATAGTATTCAATCTTTCTGCCAGTGATGAAGTTATAGGCAAGGCTGAATACCGCAGGACGCTCATAAAGGCGAGATCAGGTTCGCTTGCATGTGCCTATGCTTACGCGGATTCGGGAATAGGCGAATCAACGCAGGATATGGTGTTTGCAGGTCATAATATCATAGCGGAAAATGGTTCAGTCCTAGCAGAATCGAAGCCGTTCACGAGCGGCCTGACCATCGCCGATATCGACATAAAGAAGCTGATACATGAGCGAAGGAGAATGAACACTTTCAGAACGTTACCTGCGGGAAAAACCTCTGAGTTTTCTCTTGAAGTAACTGATACACGGCTGGACAGAACCTTTGCA
>DEBW01000127.1:0-3173 GCA_002348905.1 Ruminococcus flavefaciens
GGTTTTTGATATACATTGATAATGCTTCAGACGGAGTCTGCCAGGCGCAGGATCAGGTCTTTGCTCTTTTCCCAGCCAAGGCAGGGATCCGTGATGGACTTCCCGTAAATGCCGCCGCCCACCTTCTGGGCGCCTTCCTCGATGTAGCTCTCGATCATGAGACCCTTAACAAGCTTCTTGATATCCTCTGATGCACGACGGCTGTGAAGAACGTCCTTGGCAATACGGATCTGCTCAAGGTATTTCTTACCTGAATTTGAATGGTTTGTATCAACGATACAAGCAGGATTTACGATTTCAGGCTTTGCAGCATATGCATCAAGAAGTGCACGAAGATCCTCATAATGATAGTTAGGAATATTACGTCCGAACTTATCTACATAACCACGCATGATTGCATGTGCAAGTGGGTTGCCCGGTGTTTCAACTTCCCATCCACGATACAGGAAACGCTGTGTACTCTGAGCAGCTATTATAGAATTCATCATAACAGACATATCTCCGCCTGTAGGATTCTTCATGCCGACAGGGATAGGAACTCCGCTCGCAACGAGACGGTGCTGCTGATTCTCAACAGAACGTGCTCCGATAGCGATATATGCCAGCAGGTCGTTAAGGTAGCTGTAATTCTCAGGATAGAGCATTTCGTCAGCGGCAGTAAAACCAGTCTCAGCAAGAGCTTTCATGTGAAGATGTCTTACAGCAATGATTCCGCTTTTAAGGTCAGGAGTTCCTGTCGGATCAGGCTGGTGGAGCATACCCTTGTAACCGTCTCCTGTAGTACGTGGCTTACCGGTGTATATACGAGGTATCATAAGTATCTTGTCGCTTACTTTTTCCTGCAATCCACGAAGCCTTGTGATATAATCAAGCACAGGTTCTTCGCTGTCGGCTGAACACGGACCTATGATAAGCAGGAATTTATCCGATTCACCGGTAAACACCTTCTTTATCTCTGCCGCACGTTCATCACGTACTTTTATAAGCTCCTGTGAGAGCGGATGTTCAGCTTTTATCTCATCCGGATGTGGAAGCTCTCTTATAATATTCATTCCCATTTGAAACAACTCCAATATTATTTTTTCTTTCGGACAGGCAGTTCCTCTGCCATATCACTTATCAGTTCTGTCAGAAACTCTCTGCTGTCGATATTCTCGACCAGAAGCATCTCCTTTGCGCCTTCATACGGCTTTTCAAGAGGAGCGTCAGGCATTTTTTCCAATGCTGACTTAGTTGGTTTTACGAGAAATCTGTCATCATAAATTCCGCCTATTATTTTGTCATTGCAGTATATGATATATTCGCCCATCATTGACCGGTAAGAAACGCCTTGCAGCTCTGAAAGCTGTTCAAGAATGAACATAAGATATTCTTTGCTTGAAGCCATAGTCTTTGCTTACTGTCACTGAGCGAGCCAGTCTGTTCCGAATCTGAGGGCAAGCTGGTCACAGAGAACAAGAGCTGTGATGCTGTCAGCGACTACTCTTGCACGGTGTACGATAGCAGGATCATGTCTGCCCTGTATCTGCAAAGTCGTATCAGTCATGTTGTTCATATCAATTGTCTGCTGTTCTTTGTATATCGAAGGAGTAGGCTTTACCGCACAGCGGAACACTATAGGCATACCGTTTGAAATACCTCCGAGAATACCTCCGCAGTTGTTTGTAGGAGTTGAGACTTTACCGTTTTCGCTGCGGAAAGGATCATTGCACTGACTTCCGTGAAGCTCAGAAACTCCGAAACCTTCACCGAATTCAACTCCCTTTACGGCTGGTATGCTGAAAAGAGCATGAGAGAGTACGCTTTCAAGGGTATCGAACCACGGCTCACCGACACCTGCCGGGAAGCCGTATACAGCAGTTTCAAGTATGCCTCCTACGCTGTCTCCCTCTGATTTGGCTGCGAGTATAACTTCTGTCATTTTATCCTTACATTCGTCATTCAGTACAGCAAACGGAAGTCCGTCAAGCTTGTCGATGTCTCCGCTTATGTCATTGAAGTGTCTGTCACTTACTCCGCCGCATGAGAGTATATGAGTACCTATCTTTATGCCTTTTTCTTTAAGAGCAGAAATAGCCACAGCTCCAGCCGCAACTATTCCGGCGGTTATACGTCCTGAGAAGTGTCCGCCGCCACGGAAATCCTGAAAGCCGTGGTACTTCATCTGCGCTGTGAAGTCAGCGTGACCTGGACGGGCTTTGTATGCAAGTTCGCCGTAATCACGGCTGCGTGTATCCTGATTCTCAATAATGAAAGTAACCGGAGTACCTGTAGTTCTGCCGTTGAAAACACCGCTGACTATCTTTACGATATCAGCTTCCTTACGTGCAGTTGAGATATCTCCGACTGATTTTCTAAGAGACATCTGTCTTGCGATAAACTCCTCATCAACTGCTATACCCGGAGCTATGCCGTCAAGGACAGCTCCTATCATATTACCGTGGCTTTCACCGAATATAGTCAAAGCAACGCTTGAACCGAATGTATTTTTCAAAATATGCCAACTCCCGACAATTAATATTAATGGCTTAAAAAGCCCTGACAGAATTAATTTTACCACACAACCCAGTCAATGTCAATGATTATTTTAACGATTTACACTTTAAAAGCTTTAAAGTGTAAAAATGCACATTTTTTCTATAAACACTTGAAAACCTATATGATATGTGGTATAATGAATTTAACATTATTATTTATTCAACATTGGAGGGAAACATTATGAAGATATCTACAAAAGGCAGATATGCTCTTCGTATGCTGATTGACCTGGCTGTCAATCAGAATGATGGTTTCATTTCACTGAAAGACGTTGCTGAAAGACAGTTTATATCAAAAAAATACCTTGAACAGATAGTGCCTATGCTCAACAAAGCAGGTATACTCCGTACAAACCGTGGAAACAGAGGCGGTTATATGTTAGCTAAAGAACCTAAGGAGCTTTCCGTAGGTGATATACTTCGTGCTACCGAGGGAAACCTTGCTCCTGTAGCCTGTCTCGAATACGAACCTAACACCTGTCCGCACAAGGACGACTGTTCCACCCTTTACATATGGGAAGGACTTTATGAAGTTGTCGCAAACTACCTCGATAATATAACCCTCCAGGACGTTATCGACCGTTCTATCAGCACACACGGCGGAGACTACTGCATATAAGAACCTGTCCACATAGG
>DEBW01000127.1:3325-4547 GCA_002348905.1 Ruminococcus flavefaciens
CACCCTATGTGGACAGGTTCTAACAGACAAAGGCTGACGGATGAACCGTCAGCCTTATTTTATTCATGAACAACTTCTTTTTCTATTTCTGCGGTGCTCCAGAGTTTCTTTACTGTAAATGAAGCCAGTATTCCTAAAAGTATTCCTATCAGCATACCGGCAAAAACATCTGTCGGGAAATGAACATACAGGTAAAGTCTTGAAAATCCGACGGCAGCCGCTGCGATAATTGCAGGTATACCGATTTTTCTGTCATAGCAGAAAAGCACGACTGCAACCGTAAAACACAGCATAGTATGTCCAGACGGAAAAGAGTAATCTCTTGGTATCCTTATCAGCATATCAACGCTGTCATTTATCCAGCACGGTCTGTCACGGGCAACAATATTTTTCAGCATCAGATTGCCTACAAGTCCGCTCAGAAAAAGTCCTGCTGCAAGTGAAAAACCACACTTTCTCCTTGAACGCATGAGCATAAACAGAACAGTAAGTGCTATACAAAGTATACCTCCGTTGCCAAGCATCGTCACCTTTGGCATTAGCCAGTCAAGGAAAACACAGCGGATATGCTCCTGTATGTAATCAAGTACCGCAAAATCAAATTCCTGTATCATATTTTAAGCTCCTTAGCAAATGACCTTCACA
This sequence comes from Ruminococcus flavefaciens, assembly GCA_002348905.1. Lineage (GTDB taxonomy): Bacteria > Bacillota > Clostridia > Oscillospirales > Ruminococcaceae > Ruminococcus > Ruminococcus flavefaciens_O. The sequence continues at coordinate 3,971 of DEBW01000127.1, forward strand.
CGGCTGCCGTGCTGAGGTTCTTTTATTATCATGAGTTTGTTCTCTATGCGGTCTTTGAGCTCGTCAACGTGACTGATTATACCCACAAGCCTTGAACCGTATGAAAGTTCATCAAGAGCGCTCATAACGAGGTCAAGAGAGCTGTCATCAAGTGAGCCGAATCCTTCATCCACGAACATTGAATCAAGCCGCACACCGCCTGAGGACATCTGCACTTCCTCAGAAAGTCCGAGCGCAAGTGAAAGAGCCGCAAGGAAGGACTCTCCGCCTGAAAGAGTTCTGACATCACGCTCAGTAGAATTCCAGTGGTCGTAAACATTGAGGTCAAGACCAACATACTTGCGCTTATCATTGATAGCTGTACTGCAAAGAGTGTAGTGTCCGTCAGTCATATTATAAAGCAAACGGTTGGCGTGTTTTATCATTCCGTCGAAATTATGGAGCAGAACATAAGTCTCAAAAGGTATCTTATTCTGCTTTCCAACGCTGCCCTGAGCAGTATTTTCAAGTTCTTCAAGCCATTTGGTACGTTCTACAGCTATGCTTAATTCATCGCCCTTGGCAGAGATATTCTTAG
>DEBW01000127.1:4603-11551 GCA_002348905.1 Ruminococcus flavefaciens
ATATTCTTAGCTGCCTTTTTATTGGTATCAATACGGCTTCGCAGGTCGCCAAGCTGTTTGTCAAGTTCTTTCTTTTCAGTCTCAAGCTTTCGCACAGCAGCTTTTTTCAGCTTTGCAGATTCCTCTGAACCGTCAAAATCAGGCTCGCCAAGAAGCTTTTCTATTTCAGCCTTACAGCTTTCCAGCAGACTTCTGCTTGCGGCTGCACCGGCATTTTTCTCTGATATTTTCTCATTTGCCGACTTTTCACGGTCAGCAAGACCTCCAAGCTTTATATTTATGACCTCAGCACGTTTTATGCGCTCTTTTTCGGCAGAGACATTCTTCTCAGCTGCCTCGGCTGCCGACTTCTTTTCAGCTAAAAGCTCATTCACCTTTTCAGCAGCATTTTCAAGTGAATCTTCACCTGTACGCTCTTCAAGCTCGGCAGAGACAGTCTTTTTCATCTGAGCATATCTTCCCTCAGAATTTGCTATCTCAGCAAGTGCAGCCGAGCATTTTCCCTCCGCAGACTTCATGTCTCCGGCAAGTTTATCAAGCTGAGTTTCACATTTTTCAGCCTCTTTTATTTTAGCTGTACGCTCGCTGATAAGGCTCTCAGCCTCAGCTATTTCAGCATCAATATCAGAAACACTTCTTTTAAGTAAGGCTATGCTTTTTTCTGCACTCGACCTTATATCTCCCTTATGATCTCCGAGAAGCTTATCAGCTTCATCAAACAGACTTGAATATGCTGCATCACATTCTCCTGAAAGTTTGGCAGCTTCATTATTAGCCGAGTCTTTTACAGCTCTCGCCTTTTCAGTTTCCTGCTTTTTCTTTTCAAGTTCTTTTTCGGTCGGGACATTTTCTGCCTTGACAGCAAGCTTAGGATGATGAAACGAACCGCATACCGGACATGGCTTTCCCTCTTCAAGATGTTCAGCGATAATACCTGCTCTTGCATCATCACAGGCTCTTTCAAGCTGTTCGTACTCGCTTCGTACAGTCTCATATTTTTCAGCAGCAGCGGTATACTTTTTCTTTGCATTGATATGAGCTTTCTCTTTGTTTCCGCACTCCTCGGCATCTGAGATAAGCTTTTCAAGTGAAACTATCTCGCTGTTCATGGCAGTTTTTTTCGCTTCTGCACTTACTTTTCTTGCCGGCTCATTTTCAAGCTCAGCAATCCGCTTTTTCAGTTCAGAAGCCTTTTCTAATACCTCAGCTGACTTTGTTTCAAGTTTCTTTTTTTCTTCTGTAAGCTTATGGTGAATATTTTTCTTTTCCTTGACTTCGCTCTCAGCACTGTCAAGCTCTTTAAGCTTGTTTACAAGTGCCATTACCTCATCAAGCTCAGAATTTACCGCTGAAAGTTCTGCCTTTCTGCGTTCAAGTGCAGCAGGAGCATCGGCAAGAGACTTCATTTCTGCTTCAAGTTCACTTTTTGTCTTGCCGATAGTTTCAAGTTCAGCTTTAAGTATTTTAAGTTCGGCTTCGTATGCAGATATGTCCTTTTCATTCTTTTCCTGACTGATTTTAAGTTCTTCAAGACGTTTCAGGATATTATCAAAACGCTCCTGAGCTTTCAGAGCTTCCGCATACTCTTTCTGTACAGCCTTTGAACTTCTGATAAGACTGCGTTCTTTTTTCTCACCGGCTTCATTGAGTTTTTCTATTATCGAGATAAGCTCAGACGTATTTGCTGCCTGAGAATTTGCGCTGACACTTCCGGTATACTCCGGTATATCATCGCATTGTATACTCTCGGCGTACTGGCGTATACTGCTTTTGAGTTTTTCACGCTGTACAGCAATAGCCTTGCACTCCTCGATAAGTCTTATTTTCAGCCTTTCAAAATTCTCAGTACCGAAAAGTGTTCGGAGAAGCGGCTGACGTTCCTTTGAACTGGCGTATAGAAGTTTCAGAAAGTCTCCCTGAGCTATCATGACAGTCTGTCTGAACTGCTCTCTTGTAAGCATGATTATCTCCTGCTCAACTCTCTGACGCACATCCTTTTCATGAGTTGATCCGTCAGGCATTGTGAGAAGTACGCTTGCCGGCTGGACAGTCATACCGTCTCCACGGCGCTTTTTACGCTCGTACTCAGGATTGCGCCGGATAGTATATTTCTTTCCTCCGCAGTCGAAAACAAGCTCAACGAAAGTATCGGTATCAGAATCCGCATATTTTGAGCGCATCATTTTCGCTTCACGGTTATCACCGCTCATTTCACCGTAAAGAGCGTATGTTATAGCATCAAATATGGTAGTCTTTCCTGCTCCGGTATTACCGGTAACGAGGTAAAGTCCAGTCTGACCAAATCCGCTGAAATCTATCTCGCAGCGTTCAACGTAAGTACCAAACGCCTGCATTGTTAACTTTATCGGTCTCATATCATTCACCCCATATCTCATTCACAAGCTTGTGCATATAACTGCTCTGTTCTTCCGTCATATCCTTGCCGTTGGCACTTGAAAAGAATTCAGCAAACAGTTCATACGGAGAATTGCTTATATCCGCCGGTATATCATTTATCACCATATCTTCTCTCATAGCCTCATGTTCGTATTTCAGCTCCATAAGCCCCGGATATTTTGCACGGAGCTTTATCTGAGCATCCGGTATACGTACTATATCCGTCAGAACAATGCTTATATAGTCCTCAGAACTGCCGCTGAGAAGTTCATCGAAACTGCCTTTTACAATACGCATATCACGCATGGGCACAAGTTCTCTTGTTTCGATTTCAACAGGTGTACCTTTTTCTCTGAGAGTACATATCGTAACGCTCTTTGTCTGTCCTGCTTCCGAGAAGGAATATTTCAGAGGAGTGCCGCTGTAGCGTATATTCTTTCCGCCCATGAACTGAGCTCCGTGAAGATGTCCGAGAGCTGCATAGTCAAATTTGGAATATACCTCTGCCGGCACGCTGTCAGTACCTCCGACAGAATTTCTCTCAGAATCGCAGGTCATACCTCCTGAAACAAACTGATGCGAGACTATTATATTTCTCCGGCTTGTATCTATGTCCATAGCTTCAACAGCTGTACGTACTGCATCTTCTGTTGTGGATATGTCAGCTTCAGGAAAAAATCTCCTTACCTCAGCCGGACGAAGATAAGGCAAAAGATAGATATCAGCCTCACCGTACTCGTCCCTGACAGTAAACTTTGCGGCATTTCCGTTATATACCGGTGAAAAGTGTATCCTTCCCTTATTCATGATGCTTGCGCCGAAAGCTACTCTTTCAGCTGAATCATGGTTGCCGGAAATAATAAATGTCTCAATACGGCGTTCAGCAAGTCTGCTGATGAAACTGTCAAGAAGCGCAACTGCTTCTGCCGGCGGAGTGAGCTTATCGTAAATATCTCCGGCAATAATAACGAAATCCGGCTTTTCCTTTTTTATGATACCGAATATTTTTTCTAATATGAATGCCTGATCTTCAAGCATTGAGAAACCTCCGACACGTTTGCCTATGTGAAGGTCTGAAATATGTATAAATCTCATTGTATAAATCTTCCTTTTTACTGTAAGATACCATGTTTATCGCAGAAAAGCAGACCAAAAGTTCCGGGACCGCAGTTTACCGAAACTGCCGGAGAAGCCTGCTGGAAATATATCGCATCAAACTTCATATTCTGTTCAATAACTTCCCTTATCCATTCCTTTTCACGCTTTGACAGTCCGACATATGTCACAAAAAGCATACTGCTGTCAATATCTTCTTTATGTCTCAGAACAGACTGTATGTATTTCTCCCATGCGCTCTCCCTTGAACCGAAGTACATACCGCCAACGCCGATTTTACCGTTTTTGACTTCAAGAACAGGTCTTAGCATAAACGACTTTATAAGGTCGGCAACACGTTTTTTAACCTGTCCTGCTCTTGCAAGGAAATCAAGATTATCAACGATAAAGCTTGTATGGACTCCTGAGCTCATTTCTTCTATCTTTTCTGCTATCTCTGACGGGCTCATGCCTGATTCAGCCATAATACAGGCTTTTATTGTCATAAGTCCCTGACTGCTCGAAAGATGTCTTGAATCAACAACAGTAACATTGTCAAAAGCTCTTGAAGCTTCAATGGCTGTAGGATATCCGCTGTTCTGTAGTTTTGACGATACAGCAATATGTACAACATTATTTGCCCGTGAAAGCTGTCTTGCAAAGAAAGCCTCATGCATCTGAACGTCAGGAGCACTCGTATCGACCTTTCGCAAAGGATCACTCATGTACCTTAGTATGCCGTGAGTTTCTATTTCTGTACCGTCCTTGAAAGCTCCTTCTTTAGTGTATATCATATGTGGTATCACGGCGATATCGTACTTGTCAGTAAGCTCATTCGGTAGGTCTGCAACACTTTCAGTAGTAATAACAACGTGTTTTTTTCTTTGGTTCGTCTCCATCCATGAAATAGTTTCTTCGAGTATTTCTTTGTTGTCGCCGCTTACATATACCTTATCACCTGGTATAAGGCGGTATAGTTCCTTTTCGAGTATATCACTGCTTACAGGCTTTTCGATGTAACCGTCAAAGCCCTCTTTTGCATAGAGCTTTCGGTTTTCACCTCCGGCGTTTGCGGTAAGAGCAACTATTCTTGAATCCCTGCATCGTCCGCCGAGCTGGCTTCTTATGCGTTTATGACATTCTATGCCATCCATTTCCGGCATAAGGTGATCCATAAATATAACGTCGTAATAGGTGTTCAGCGTTTTTTTAAGTGCTTCCTCGCCGCTTGACACTGTATCTATCTGCACCTTTGTGTCACGGAGCATCTTGGATACTACCAGCAGATTTGAAGCCACATCGTCAACTGCAAGCACTCTTACTTCCGGAGCTTCAAACTTCTTTTTATACGAACCGGCATAAGTGATATTATTCTGTTTTAAAAGGTCGATATCGCCTATCTGTTTGCTGCTGAGTACCTGCTGAGGGATATCCACAAGAAAAGTTGTGCCTTTTGTATAAACGCTGTTTACGGTTATTTTTCCTCCCATAAGGTCTGCGAACTGCTTAACTATCGAAAGACCAAGACCTGTACCCTCTATATGGCTGTTTCTGTCCTCGTCAACACGTTTGAAGGCATCGAAAATATAAGGGATATTCTCTTTCTTTATTCCTATTCCGGTATCGCTGACCGAGTACAGCACATGAAGTATACCGTCCTCCTCAGTTCCGCACTGGATAGAAAGCGACACTGAACCTTCCTTGGTATACTTTATAGCATTATTGAGCACATTTATGAGTATCTGCTTGATACGTACCTCATCACCGATAAGCTCCGCCGGTATATCAGGAGCAACATTCACATGAAAAGCAAGTTTTTTCTCCCTTGCTCTTACACATAGCATGGCAACTATCTCAGACAGCATATCTCCGGTATTATAAGGCGCAGGATTGATCCGCATCTGTCCGGAGCGGAATTTCGACATATCAAGGATATCATTTATAAGGCTGAGGAGCATTTTTCCGGCAGACTGTATATTTGCCGCATCCTCAGCTACCTCCTCAGAAATATTCTCACGGAGTATCATTTCATTAAGACCGATTATAGTATTTATAGGAGTGCGTATCTCATGGCTCATGCTTGAAAAGAACTGATTCTGTGCATCGCTGAGGAGTTCGATCTCTTTTCTCTGCTTTTCTGAATGTTCGTTCTCTGCACGGTATATCTTTATCTCATAGGTTACGATAAGGATGATAGCTGAGCCTATAAGCATCAGCGATACGAATGAATCAATATGAGCTATCGACTCAGAATTATGCAATACACTGTCAGGATATTTATATCCAATGATATAACATACTCCGGCTACAACGGCATCTAAGATAAGGAATATCCACATAGTCTTTCCGCTGAGAAACATACTCAGAAAAAGCGTACTGAACAGGAACCACAAAGGAGCATCACCGTATATACCGTCCTCGGTAAAAAAAGTTACCGGCAGGAAAATGAATACGATAATAACTGATATAAGTATAGCTCCGATCTTCAGTTTCTTCATTTTCAGAGACATCCACGCTAAAACTACAAATACCAGAAGTCCTATGGCAAGCATGAGATTATCCCACATCGGACTGAGTGTAGCTATATTCTCAATAAGCATGACGATAACGGATATAGCAGTAACAGACACTATAAGTACAAAAAGACGCTCTCTGATATCAAGGCTGTTATCCAACAGCATCTCTCTACATTTTCTGAAATTCATATCACCGCTTCTCCCCTTCCGGTTCAAATTCAATTATATCACTATCCGGCAAAAATTCAAGTACCTCACCATTATCTTTTCCTAAAGAGGAAGATATAGCCTCTGTAAGCCTTAAATATTCCTCCATTGCCTGATAATGATTTGCTCTGATATACTCTCTCCTGCCCTCTTTTGCAGCTATTTCAAGCTGCCGTGCCTTTTCAGAAAGGCTCATATCGCCTATCATCTTTGACGAACTTTTAAGAGAATGTATGATTATCTCATAATTTTTTATATCGTCTGAGGAAAGGTATTTTTCAAGATTATTCTTCTTTTCAGCCGTCTCAGACGCAAACTGTATAAGCAGAGTTCTATAAAATTCCTCATCGCCCTGACAGTAACCAAGACCTGCATCAATATCGACTCCGCATTGCCTTAACCTGCCGTAAACGTCATTCTCCTCCGCAGTTTTTTCAGCCGGAACATTTTTATGTCCGGTCTGCTCATTTATGTCAGATCTTTCCTCAACGCTTTCATAAGTGATATACGATTTTGGAAGCACCTTAATAAGCACACGTTCAAACTCAGCAAGCTCCACAGGCTTGCTCACAAAGCCGTCAAATCCTTCGGCAAGGAACATTTCCTTTGCTGTACTTACAGCATTCGCAGTAAGAGCAACTATCGGCAGTTCTTCTTTATTCCTCGAAACATCTGAGCGTATACGCTTCATAGCCTCAACGCCGTCCATTTCCGGCATCATATGATCCATGAA
>DEBW01000127.1:11699-25206 GCA_002348905.1 Ruminococcus flavefaciens
TTACTCCATGGCAGAACATCCTCTTTTCTATTTCTTCCCTACTGTTTACATCCATATTAAGTACAGAAGCTACAGGAAAGCAATAAAACGGCTTTTCCATTATTCTTGCATGAGAACCTTCCGGCAGGATGAAATCACCGTCAGCAACTACCACCACAAGCATATCCTTAGCGTATCTCTCCATAAGAGCCACATCTTTGATGTATTCCTTCTCACCAATGAAAAGATGCGTAAGTTTAAGATTTTCTACAAGTTTTTTAAGGTTTTCGATGTTTTCTACCCTGTGCATCTGTACACCAAACCCCTTTACGATATTTCTCACCATATTATTATAGTATTCACGCACGATAGGATGCGGAAACTTTTCAAAATGCAGAAAAGCTCCGAGACAAAGTTTTTCTCTCTGGTCTACGGACATACAAGAGGTATTGTCAACAACACGCTGAGGTATGCTTACTCTTACTGTTGTACCTTCTCCCTGTTTGCTGTTCAGAGTAAGAAAACCTCCGAGCACCGAAACGAAACCCGATACTATAGCAAGACCAAGTCCAAGACCGCTGACATTTCTTGTACGGCTTGAATCAGCCTGATAGAACATATCAAAAAGACGTTCCATCTGGTATTCGGTCATGCCTATGCCTGTATCAGTGACCTCAATACGCAGATTAACGCCGTATGTTTTCTTTTCAGTTGATATACGGACGTACACTCCGCCTTCATATGTATATTTCAGACCATTCATTATAAGGTGACGAAGTATCTTTTTAAGCTTGCTGACATCACCGTTCAATATTGAGGGTATAGCCGGATCAACATCTATTACAAGCTCAAGTTCTTTCGACTTGTGCGGACGTATCTCGTTTACAAGGTCACTAAGCACCGACGAAAGCATATAGTCCTCATCATTTCTTGCAAGCTTGCCGCTGACTATCTCTGAATAATCGAGTATATCACATATCTGGTCTGCTACACGCTTTCCGGCATCGTGTACAGCACAAAGGTCTGTCAGTACCTCTTTGTCATCCTCCTTGTCCATACATATTCCCGACAGACCGATAACAGCATTTATAGGTGTGCGAAGTTCGTGCGAAACATTTGCGAGAAAATCATTAAGGCGTTCCGTCACCTCTGTAAGCTGTCCTATTTCTTCATGAGACCTTCCAAGAACCTCATTCCACTTGTCTATGACAGTACGTGAAAAAAGACATACCATATGCATCATAACGATATGCAGTATGATACGTGTTACAGCAAGCAGATCAAACTTTCCGCCGTCCTGTACAATTCCTACGATACCATATCCGAATGTCAGATAATACGTTATCTGACACATAGTTATAAGTCCCTTTATGCCCGTCATTGTACAAAGCACGACAATAGCTGACATTACTGCGGCTAAGTCAAAGGTACTTGTGGTATGACTTCCGTAAAAGAAAAATGTAAACATCATAAGGGAAGAATACATCCATATCCTGCTGTTGTAGGAAAAACGGTGCTGGATATGCATTATCCAGCTGACAGTAACACCAAGTATTATCATGAGCACTGCCCATTTTTCCCAGCCAAGAAGCAGAGATTCAAAAATGAGCAGTGCTGAAAAAGCTGTATAGCTTATAAGTATAACGAAATGGGAAGTCTGAAACAGGTCTTTTTTTTCTGTATCACGTTTCATAGCTTATTTCTCCCTCATCTTGTAATGAGTATCCTCTTCTATCATTGACAGCATGATATCTGCAAAGCGTGGATCAAACTGAGTACCCTTGCCGTTTATGAGTTCTCTTTTTACCTGCTCCTGTTCAAGAGGTTCACGGTAGCTTCTTCGGCTCGTCATAGCGTCATAAGCGTCAGCAACAGCAATTATCCTTGCTTCCTCAGGTATATCCGTGCCTTTCAGCCCGTCAGGATAACCGCCTCCGCCGAAGCGTTCATGATGCCAGCGGGCACCTACCGCAAGCTTTGGCATCTCCTTGATATTTTTGAGTATCTTTGCGCCCATTACAGGATGTGTCTTTATTATTTTAAACTCTTCATCAGTGAGCCTGTCAGGCTTGTTTATAACGGTATCAGGTATACCTATCTTTCCTACATCGTGAAGAAGACCTATGATGTATATATCTTCCTGAGCCTTTGCGGAATATCCGGCTCTTCTTGCTATTTCACGGCTGTATTCGGCAACTCTGTCTGAATGACCGTTGGTATACGTATCCTTAGCGTCGATAGCATCCGCAAGCGACTTTACAACGTGTATGAAAAGGTTCTGATTCTCTCTTGTTTTTCGCTCCACCTCATAGCTGAGACTTTTCTGTAGCTTTACAAGTTCAAGGATATGCTTTACACGCAGAAGAAGTACATCCGGCACGAAAGGCTTTACAATATAGTCCATTGCACCGAGAGAAAGTCCCTTGCTCTCAGTATTATTGCTGTCATCCGATGTAAGAAACATTACCGGAACTTCTGATATTACTCTTTCCATGCTCTGAAGCCGGCTCAAAGTATCAAATCCGTCCATTTCGGGCATTTTTATATCAAGAAGTATCAGGTCAGGGAGGTTGTCCTCAACATATTTCAAAAGTGCATTTCCCGATCTCAGTGCTGTAACGTGCAGACCAGCCTTACTGAGGATACGTCCTGCCATATTCAGATTTGTCACATCATCATCAACTAAAACAACATTGCCGGAAAAATCATCCTGACCGTTTGAAGCAGATTCTCCTACAACTTCATATTCATGTGAAATAGAGATGCTTGCTCCTTTTTCAGTACGCCAGCCGTCAACGATATTGTCTATCACCTTGCCTATAAAGTCCTCACGCACATCCGTGAGAAAAACGAAATACTGATTGTATCTGCAACGCATTATAACATCAGTCTTTCTGAGTGAACCTCTCAGGTGATCGCCGAAATCGTAGCAATATCTCTTATACTCTGTATCATTATTGCATTTTGCCGGTGAAAGAGTAAAGAGTATCTTACAGGCTGTACGCTGGTTTCTAATGACATATCTCATGATATACCTGTAAACATACGAAAACGATTCCTTGTCAAGCTGTAAGGCAAAGTCAGGTATTGTACGCTCGCCAAGTATTGCTGACAGGATATGAAGGTCGATCTCTTTTTCATTGACATCATCATCTGATGTCAGTGAATCTGTATACATAGCATAGCCATGTTTGCCGTTCTGCTTTACCAGTATCAGAGCCTTGTCCGCACATTTCAGCAGACTTTCATAATCATTTCCGTATTCCGGCACAAAAACAGCTCCCAAAGATACGCCCATAGGTATATCCATATCATTCCCGATAAGCCGTTTAGCTCTGCTGACTATCTCATTATTCAATAATTCAGCCAGATCAGCAACATCTTTTTCCTCAAGCATCCCGTCACAGAAAAGAGCAAATTCATCTCCGCCAAGTCTTCCGCATACATTGTTCTCAGTCATGACACTATTCAGCAATTCAGAAAATTCAACGAGCATCCTGTCTCCCATTTCATGACCGTAAATATCATTCACAGGCTTGAATGAATCGAGATCAAGCATGATAAGGCATCCTTTACGTGTACTGCAAACCTTGGTAAATACTTTTCCGGCAGCAGTTTTGTTGAGCATACCTGTCAGCCTGTCTGTCGAAGCCTGAGCAATAAGGTCTTTCATAGCCTCATGCTTGGACAGTATATTCTCAATACGCCTGATAAGTACATCCGGATGAAACGGCTTGCGGATAAAATCCGAACCGCCTGCTTCAAATCCGTGAGTTTCAGTGTAAAAGTCCTCGTCAGCCGTAAGGAAAATAACAGGTATCTCATCTATACCCAGTGTTTTTTCTTTTGCACGAAGACATTTCAAAGTCTGAAAGCCATCCATTTCAGACATATTTATGTCAAGAAGTATCAGGTCAGGAATATTCTGTTCATTAATATATCCTATAAGGGCTTTACCGGATCTGAGCGCAGTAACACGCATATTCTCTTTGCTAAGGATATGCCCTGCCAATTTCAGATTTGAGACATCATCATCAACAATAATTATCCATTTAGCCATGATCTCATTCTCCCCAATATAAAAAGTTTTTATCGAATTTCATCCTTTTTGCAATTAGATATAATTATTTTATATTATACCATATTACAAAGCTATTGCCCAGTGTTTTTTTAAAATTCCTCACGATTTGGCAGATATATCAATTATAGCTGTTATATTTTATGCAAGTTATTAAAATATACTATAATAACAGCTTTTTCTTTTACTTTTCATACTCATTTCATCTTGTTTTCATGTTATTTTAAGCCTGATTTAAGTTTATACGTATATAATATAGACATGAACACAAGCAATGACTTAAATGGAGGAAGATATATGTTCAATAATAAATTCAAACAGTATACCGCTCTCGGACTCTCAGTGATTATGATGCTCTCAGCAGCTGCTTCATGTGCAAGTAACAGCAAAACAGAAGTATCTGACAATGTAAGCATTTCTGCTGAAAACTTATCCAATGATAAAAAATCAGATTCAGCAAATGCTGAATACGCTTCAAAGCTTTTTGATACATCATACGTTCATCAGATAAATATAACTATCTCCGAGGAGGACTGGTCTGACCTTACTTCCTCACCTACTTCAAAAACAAAGTATCAGACAGATATTACTATCGACGGCGAAACGATAAATACCGTATCTTTCTCGACCAAAGGAAATACAAGCCTTTCATCAGTCGCAAATGACGAGGACAGCAACCGCTACAGCTTCAAGGTAAACTTCGGCAAATTCGTTGACGGACAGACATATTACGGTCTTAACAAACTCAATCTCAACAATATCTATGCCGATGCTACATATATGAAAGACTACCTCAGTTATGAGATATTCCGTCAGGCTGGAGTAGATTCTCCGCTGGTAAGCTATGTATGGTTAACTGTAAACGGCGAGGACAAGGGTCTTTACATAGCAATTGAGGATATAAGCGAATCCTACCTTGAACGCACTGACAACAGCGACAGCCAGCTTTACAAACCTGAGACTGAAATGCTAGGTAATATGGACAAGATCGGTGGCAAGGACTTTCCTGATATGAAAGACGGCGATATGCCTCAGATGGGCGAAGGAAATATGCCTTCTTTCTCAGAAGATAATGAATCAGAAAGCAGCGATGCTTCAACATCTGACGGCGATAAAAAGTCAAAGAAAAAAGGAAACAAAGAATTCAAATTTGACGGTAAAATGCCTTCATTCGGCGATGGTGAAATGCCTTCAATGCCGGAGGGCGGTTTCTCAGGCAAGTTTGACGGAGAAATGCCTTCATTCGGAGACGGCGAGATGCCTTCATTCAGCGGCGGCGGAATGCCGGGAGGTATGCCTGGTGGATTTGGTTCAAGCTCAAACGGAGCTGACCTTTCCTACTCCGATGACGATATCGAAAGCTACTCTGACATATTCGACAACGCTGTAACAGATGCTGACGATGAAGCTAAAAGCAGAGTTGTCAAAGCGCTTAAAACTCTCTCAGAGGGAGAAAATATCGAAGACGCTGTTGACACTGATGAGGTAATAAGATACTTTGCTGCACACAATTTCGTGCTGAATTACGACAGTTATACCGGCAGTATGCTCCATAACTATTTCCTCTGCGAAACTGACGGAAAACTCTCAATGCTCCCTTGGGACTACAACCTCGCTTTCGGCGGATTCGGCGGAGCTTTCGACGGAAACTTCGGCAAGGACAATAAAGGATCCGGCGATTCAGACTCAAAGGACACTGAAAACAAGGATAAGGAATCTTTCAAAACAGATGCTACTTCTCTTATAAATACAGGCATTGACACTCCTCTTTCAGGTGCAGAAACAGATTCACGCCCGATGTGGTCATGGATAGCTTCAAATGAAGAATACCTCGAAAAGTACCATGAAGTATATGACGAACTCCTCACAAACTACTTTGAATCAGGCAAATTTGAGGAGCAGATGAACGAGATATACGAAATGATACTCCCTTACATAGAAAAACAAACTTCCTCCTTCTATGATGCCGAGCAGTTCAAAACAGGCTTTGAGACACTCAAAGAGTTTTGTCTGCTCCGTGCAGAAAGCATACGTGCTCAGCTTGACGGTGAACTCTCAGCCGATACCAGCAAGCAGAGCGACGATAAAAAAATTGATGCATCCGGCATCAATATAGATGATATGGGTTCACAGGGCATGGGCAAGGACAAAGACGGCTTCCCGAAAGGCTTCGGCAGGGATAATATGCCTGACTTCTCCAAGGACGAAGATACTGACAAAAAAGACGAAGAACCTACAGCATAAAAAGAAACAGGGAAAACTTCTAATAGTTTTCCCTGTTTTTCGTTATTTTGTTATCTCATAGCATCTGCACTGTATCATCTCGTCAGAGCCGAACTTTCTTCTTTCTTCACAGTCATTTGAATACTTCATACCGCACTTCTCCATCACTCGTCCTGAGCGTGGATTCTCAATGGCGTGCTTAGCTATGACCTTATCAAAACCGCTGTTGAAAAGTTCCGCAATGACAGCCTTTACACATTCTGTCATGATACCTCTGCCCCAGTAGTTATACCCCAGAACATAGCCAACTTCTGCGGCTTTGCCATTTTCTGTAATATCAACTACGTCTATGCATCCAATAAGCTCACCTGAATCTTTAAGAGTTATACCCCAGCGGTACTCAAAGCCTTTTTCTGCTTCATCGAGGCACATTTTCAAAAACTCCTGCGTTTCTGATATATCCTTGTGAGCGTACCAGCGGCAGTATTCTGCTACACGTTCATCACTTACCCAGTTGCGGAACATCATTTTCCCGTCACCTTCTCTAAGCGGACGAAGTATCAGTCTTTCAGTAGTCAGTGTACTCATGTTTTTTACCTCCATGTTAAAAATTCAGGGACGGATATTCCGTCCCTTTGATATAAGTATTATACAAGTACGCTTATGAAGCGTATATAGAGTTTTTTCAGTTTGCCTGAGCGTTCATATACCTTGCCGGCAAAGTCCTCAGCAAACTTAACGCATACATCTGCTTCAGAGCTTTCAGGCTGTTCACTTGAAAATGCAGCCCTGAGAGCGGTATCTGTACAAGCAGCAAAAACTCCTTCATCAAAAAGGTTTCCGCCGAACATTTTCTCTATATCTCTTGCAAAATCTGCATAGCTTCTGTCAGAGCGTTCAATCTCCATAAGTTCAAGAAGCTTTTCGATATAGCCGTAGATGTAGTGCATACGTGTTCTTGTGTCGCCCTCAGTAAAGCGCTTATGCCTTACACTAAGCACGACTTTTCGTCTTATCAGCACTGCTGCAATTATCACAGCTATTATAGCAAGTGAGAGCAGTACATATTTCACATAGTCAGGAATATGTATCTTATGTCCCGAAGGCTTTGATATAACTGTAGTGCCGTTTGACGAATCAACTGTTGTTTCTGATGAAACTGAAACAGTAGTAGTTGTTGTACCATGTGCAGGCTTTGTTGTGGTATTATTTGTATCGGTAGTATTCTGTTCAGCAGTTGTAGTAGTTGTTGTCTGTGTAGTTGTAGTAGTCACAGAAGTAGTAGTCGGTGTTGTGTCGATCGCCTGTGCAGTATATCCTGCGGTACACTCATAAGGCACCCAGCCGTATCCACGGATATATACCTCTATCCATGCATGACTGCGGTTATCCTTGACCTGTATGGTATAAGAGCCGTTTGGATTCTTGCTTGTGCTGTTGAAATCGTCTCCTACAATAACATAGCCTGTAGCGTATCTTGCAGGTATTCCAGCCATTCTTGCAAGAACGACTCCGGCTGACGCATAATGCGTACAATAGCCCTTGTGGTTTTCAAGCAGGAAATAGTTTACGAAGTCACGGTTATTAGGAGTACGTCCCGGATTAAGTGTGTATGTAACATTGTTTGCTATCTCATCACGTATAGCATTGAGAACTCCGAAAGTTTCAGCGGCAGTCAGATTCTTGCTGCCGTTTCTCAGAACGTTTTCATACTCTGTTTTTACCTCAGCCATTTCAGCCGTATCCGGAAGTTTAAGGTAATTCTCAAATACGAACTCCTCATACTCATCCTGTAGTATCATAGCCATAATGTTTTCAGGATTTTCGTAGGAGTAATCAACTCTTGAAGGAAGTTCAGAATCAATTGAAATAAAGCCGCTGTCATTCAGCATATCATGCTCTTTGCAGTAAGAAGTGAGCATCTGTCTCCATTCATAATCGCTGATATAGTCAGGAGTATAGGTGTATCTCACCGGCTGACCGAGAAGCATTACAAGGCTCTCATTTGAGAGAGGCTTGAATTTATACGAATATTCATTCTGTGACGGCTTTTTAGAGCTTACATCTGAATCGTGGTTGTATTTAAGTATTCCCGTGCTTGAAGTACCATAAGGAGCAAAACTGCGGTTACCCTTGAGCTTTGAATTTATCCATATAGTAGCATCCTCCGAATTGTTGAGGTCCATAGCACGATTGAACTGATACGGCATATCCTGCGGATATATGGAGTATTTCTCAAAATCCTTGAATATCTGCGAGCTGTAAGCCTCATCCGGCAGTGCCAGCCACTGGTCAACATCATACAAAGAACCGGTGTAGTCTTTGAGGTATACTGCTCCGTCGATCTTCTGATCGAAAGTAACAGTAAGGTCAGTAACGTCTTTGTATTTCAGACTGTCAACATTTCCGAGCTTGTGGTTCTGATAATCAAAAGAAAAGCCGAAAGCATTTGTCAGATTTGAGATACTGCCTGCGAAATCGTTCATAGAGAACGAATTTACAGCATCACGCACTTCAGTACGCTTCTGATTTATTGCTTCACTTCTCCTGTAGTGTGTGACTTTAAGGCAGGTCATAGAAGCTACAGCAATGACTATTACCTCAGCGATAATGAGTATACCACATTTTTCAGTAACTTTAAGACGCATCTGCCGCTTCGGGAAAAACATATTCTCCTTCCGGACAAAACCTCCGTTGCCTCCGGAGTATTCGCCCATATCAGTAGCAGTCATTGCAAATAGTGCAAGCCAGTAGGCTATTACAAGAGTACCCCAGAGTATCGGCAGTTTTATGCCGTTGTAAAGTCCGATCTCGATTATCGGGAACGTCACTATCAGCGGCGGCACTGAATTAGGTCGGTACACAGTAAATATGTATATCACCAGTGCGAGAAGCCATATCCCAAGGATGAAGAAAGCCGTTATCGACGACTTTTCCATACTGGGTTTCAGGAATTTGTAGTAAGCGATCTCAGTATGGTAAGCTGTACGGTATACTGTGTTATACATGAACCGGTAGCCAAGTGCTATCGAATCTATGAATTTATAGCAGAGGAATATCACCGGCAAAGTAGTTGCGGCAGCTATCCATGCTCCCTTTTTGCCGAGGAGAGAAAGCGTGATGTACAGAACAGAGAATGCCGCTGCCGAGAAAAGCAAGGCTATCCTGCTGTAATTGAAATTGAACATTGACAGGAAAGATGCTATTACCGAAATATATCCTATCAAAGCTATAACTACAGCTTCAAGACTTCTTACATTAGGACGCTTTTTTCTGACCGACATTATGATACTGTCACATATGACTATACCATTGCTGTTTCTTGAATGTTTCTTCTTATTCATATCTGTACCTCCCTCTTAAAGTTCTATGTCCTTGACGGAGGAAGATATCCTTCCCATGTATACGGGTATCATATTTATCTCAGAATAAGCACCGGCAGAAGTTAATTTCTTCTCCGGAGAAGGAAGCACGATAAGCGCATTTTTAATATCAGCGTCGATATTTTCCTCGATATGTTCAAATACCGGCGAATCAGGCTGAGAAGAAATAAAAGTAAACGAAGATAGTGAAAGCTCACCTTTTTCGATAAAATACATACGGGGTTCCTGACAGAAAAGATTGTCTTTTACCGAGAAAACAAGCTCATGCACAGCAGCCGAAAGGTCATCTGCATCATTTATTATATGCTCAGAAAACCGGCTTCGTTTTGCGTTGAAGAAAACAACATTGTGTACACGCTCATTTTCTATCATGAACTGCGATACAGATACAAGAGTTTCAACAAGAGTATCGAATACCGGAAGTATCATACGATTACTGTTGTTCCCGTAATTTTTCATGTCAAGGAAAATGGTACACGGAGTATCTACCGGCAGACTGTAGTCCTTTACGATAAATTCGTCCTTTTTTGAACTCAGTTTCCAGTGTATACGGTTGAGTTTATCGCCGGGATGATATCCTCGAAGGTCGAATACCTCAGAAGGATCATCACCGGGTTTATGCTCAGAGAATACCGAGCTTTCCTCGTTAACTCTGTCAGTGTAGCTGACTTCGCCGGTTATCTCGTGTCCCTCCGGCAGAACAGCGATCTCTGTGTTAATGTTCTTTCCGATCTTGAATCGGAATATTTTCAAAGGATCATAGATATTGATATAGGCACATTTTATATGTATCATACCGCAGTAGTGCGAACTTATAAGGAAAGTCACGCTTTGGCTGTTCAGCGGCTGTACAGGCATCATAAGCTCGAATGAATTTATCTCGTTATTGAACACGTTGTAGTATTCGATATGAGCTTCCGCCTTGCCGACAGGGAAAATACTGCGGTTGCTGATATTTATCTGTATCGGAAAATTCTCATGCTTTGCAGCTGAATCTTCCTTTGAGGTCAATTCGACTGATATCATCTTTTTTGTTATGTATGCCGTAATGAACATAAGTACCGGTACAGCAGCAATTATTATAAGCAGTATCAGTGAAAAATCCCACAGGTACATTATATAGAATACCGCACATATCAGAATAAGTACGGCAAAGAATATTTTCATCACAAGCATGGCTCAGACCTTACTTACGGAAATACTCGGAGCAGGTACGCTCTTGATAATATCAGCCATAACAGAAGCTGCATTCACCTCTGAAAGCTTTGCTTTCGAGCTGAGTATGATACGGTGTTCAAATACATCACCGCATATATACATGACATCGTCCGGTATAACGTAATTTCTGCCCATTGCAGCAGCGATGCCCTTTGATATATTCATGAGTGCAAGAGTACCTCTCGGACTTACTCCAAGCTTTATCATAGGATGATTTCGTGTTGCAGCAGCAAGCTGTACTATGTATTCGTATATCTTATCGTCAACGTAGATATTTGAGATGTAGTCCTGTAACTCAACTATCATACGTGCATTTACTACCTCATGAACATCATCAAGAGGATTTGCGTTGAATTTCGCTTTGAGTATAGCAACTTCTCCTCCGAAATCAGGATAACCCATACTCAGCTTTATCATGAAACGGTCAAGCTGTGAATCCGGAAGATTATGAGTACCGGCTGAACCTATCGGGTTCTGAGTAGCAATAACGGTATAAGGCTCAGGAAGCTTGTAAGTAACACCGTCAACAGTTATGCTTTTTTCCTCCATAAGTTCAAGGAGAGCAGACTGTGTTTTGCTTGATGTACGGTTTATCTCGTCAGCGAGAAAGAGATTGCAGAACGCAACGCCAGGACGGAACTCAAAAGTATTCTTTACTTTGTTGTATACTGAGAATCCTGTAACATCTGACGGCAGTACATCAGGTGTGAACTGCATACGGTTGTGTTCAAGCGAGAGAGCTTTTGAAAAAGCGAGTGCAAGAGTAGTCTTTCCAACACCCGGTATATCCTCGATGAGGATGTGACCTTTGCAGAGTATCGCAAGAAGTGTCTTGATAACGATAGTATCCTTGCCGATAACTGCTTTTTTAACTTCGGCAACGATATCGTTGATCTGTTGTGCATAATAAGAATTGTTCATAATTGTATATCTCCTGTTTTTTATGTAATACTTTATTATTATATCACAGACAGTTTACTTTTGCAAGAAAATATTAAGATTATTACATATTTTTTGCAAAAAACAGGATCACTTGTAATTATAACTTGAATTTCTCCCCTTTTAGTGTTATAATATCCATGATAAATTAAATTTACGAGGTGTATTCTACATAATGACTATCAGAAACGAATACCTTTCATGCTGTCTTTGTCCAAGGAAATGCGGAGCAGACCGTTACTCCGGAAAGGGTTACTGTGGTATGGGAGCTGTAACAACTGCCGCAAAAGCTTCTCTGCACAAGTGGGAAGAGCCATGCATATCATATAAAAACGGAGCAGGCACTATCTTTTTCAGCGGATGCAGTCTCCACTGCGTTTACTGTCAGAATCAGATAATAAGCGGCGAACTGTTCGGCGCTGAGGTAAGTACAGACGAACTCTCTGATATCTTCCTGCGCTTACAGGATATGGGCGCTGATAATATCGAGCTTGTTACGCCTACACATTTTGTACCGGATATAACCGAAGCTCTTGAAAAAGTCAGAGAACGCATAAACATCCCCGTTGTATACAACTCAGGAGGCTACGAACTTGTGGAAACTTTGCGCCGCCTTGATGGACTTGTAGACATATACCTGCCCGATATAAAGTATTTCTCGCCGGAGATATCTCAGAAATACTCCAACGCTCCGGATTATTTCCGGTACGCTTCCGAGGCTGTGAAAGAAATGATACGTCAGACCGGAAAACTGCAATATAACAGCGAAGGCGGACTTCTCAAAGGCATGATAATACGTCATCTTGTCCTGCCGAAATGCCGTCACGACAGCATGAGCATTATGGAATGGATAGCCGAAAATACGTCTCCTGAGCAGGTTCTCGTCAGCATCATGAACCAGTACACCCCGTTTGACTTCATACCTGCTGAATTTCCTGAACTACAGCGCCGTGTCACAAAAATGGAGTACAACAGCGTTGTTGACCGTGCCGCTGAGCTTGGACTTAACGGCTTCACTCAGGAAAGATCTTCCGCAAATGCGGAATATGTGCCGGATTTTGACCTTTCCGGTATAAAAAAATAGTATTTTCTCAAAAAAGCTTTACAAAGCAATGAAAAAAAGATATAATAATAAGTGTTGATATATTCGTTTGCGTGAATTGTTTAAAAATTAAGGAGATGATTTTTTGACAAGTAAATTTTTCAGGATCACTGCGGCATTAGCTGCAGTTTCATTCGTTTTATGTTCTGCTTCATGCGGAAGAAAAGTATCAACTGCAAGTCAGGGTGAGCCTTCTTTCAGCGCAGCAGGCGGCACAAAGGAAAATACTGTCACAGAAAGCGAGGAAAGCTCTGTAACAGCGGTTGAGGAAGATACTACAAAGTCTGAAGATGAAAAGGATGAAAAATCCGCTGAAACTACTGCAAAGTCTTCCAGCACTTCTGACAGCTCAAAAAAAGTAAGCGGTATAACTCTCAGCTATACAGAGGCTGATGTCTTTGTCGGTCAGACTAAGCAGTACCCTCTTGTTTCAGAGAATATCAGCGAGGTATGGACAAGCTCAGACGAAAAAGTTGCAACTGTTGACAGCGCCGGAAATATAACAGGTAAGGGCGAAGGCTCATGCATTATCAAGGTAGTTGATGCAAATGACTCGTCTTTAGGCGCAGAAGTAAAAGTCACTGT
>DEBW01000127.1:25264-26274 GCA_002348905.1 Ruminococcus flavefaciens
ATCCTCATCGCTAACAAGTCCTATTCACTGCCAAGAGACTACAACCCAGGCGGACTTACATCCGATACTTATTCAGCCTTCAACGAGCTTGCAAATGCTGCCGCTGCTGACGGTCTCAGCCTTTATGTAGTATCCGGTTTCAGATCATACGACTATCAGGATCAGCTTTATAATTCTTACGTTGCCGGCTACGGTCAGAGCGCTGCTGATACATTCTCAGCCCGTCCTGGTTATTCAGAACATCAGACCGGTATGGCTATCGACGTAAACTGCGCTGATGACAGTTTTGAAGGTACTCCGGAAGCTATATGGCTCGCTGCTCACTGTAACGAGTACGGCTTCATACTCCGCTATCCAAAGGGCAAACAGAGCGTTACAGGCTATCAGTATGAACCATGGCATATCCGCTACGTAGGCAAGGATGTTGCAAAGGACATACAGAACGCCGCCTCATCAAAGGGCGATCCTAACCTTACTCTTGAAGAATACCTCGGTATTGATTCATACTACCACTGATAATAAGAAACGGCTTTTATGTGATATGATCTATCACATAAAAGCCGAATTTTTTTTATTAGTCAGCAATAAATGTTGCGAAAGCCTTGTAAGCCATAAATAGGTCGAGCTTTGAGATTATCTCATATGGAGCGTGCATTGAAAGCACAGGTACGCCCATATCAATAGTATCAACGTCAAGGTTAGCGATATAAGCTGCAACAGTACCGCCGCCGCCTGCATCAACTTTACCAAGTTCACCTGTCTGCCAGATAACATCCTTGCTGTCCATAAGTCTTCTGATACGTCCTGCAAATTCAGCAGAAGCGTCAGATGTGCCGGACTTTCCTCTTGCACCGGTATACTTTGTAATGCATACGCCCTTGTTTACGTAAGCGCAGTTGTTTCTCTCGTTTACCTCAGGATAAGTCGGATCGAATGCAGCATTTACGTCAGCAGAGAGGCACTCTGAAGCTGAGAGTACGTGTCTGCCGTTTGCACCCATATCCTCAGCG
>DEBW01000127.1:26348-26592 GCA_002348905.1 Ruminococcus flavefaciens
ACCCATATCCTCAGCGATGTCGTATATGAAGTATTCAAGGTAAGATGAACAAAGACCTGTATTTCCGTCGCTTCCGGTCTCCTCCTTGTCAGTGAGAACTGTAACAGCTGTGTGTACAAGTGTACCGCAGTCAACTGTAGCTCTGAGTGCAGGATAAGAGCAGCATCTGTCATCGTGACCGTAACCGCCTATGAGACTTCTGTCAAAGCCGATATCTCTTGCCTTGAAAGCCGGTACAGCTTCA
>DEBW01000164.1:0-6058 GCA_002348905.1 Ruminococcus flavefaciens
ATTTATGTGAACATACTCTAGTGTGTCTGCTCTAAGGGAATTTTTCAATTATTTGATACCTGTGACTATTTTGATTTAACTTAGCTTGCGGAAAATAATTTCGATTTCGTTTTTAAGGATGACAATGTTTTCTTTTTAGTGCTTTATTTCACTTCCGCCCCATTCTACAACCGTAAATCCTTTTCTTTCAAAAGTTTCAAGCTGCTGAGGTTCGATATCTACAGCATTTTCAAGCGGGATATATGTCATGAATACACGGCATAAGCTGTCAGGGGAAGGAGTTATATCAAGCTTTGCAGAATTTGTATAAGTATCACCCTGGAATGATATGAGGTTATACGGATTATGTTCCATTCTTGGCAGCCAGTATACGATAAATTCATTCATTTCTTCTTCGGTAAGCCCCATATATGTGAGTTTTTCTTTGAGAAAGCTTTCAGTATCGCTGCCGGCAACGCAGAATCCCTTTGAGAAATCAAATTTTGTACGGCAGTTCACAGCATCCCAGAAAAGGTATTTGTGGTGAGTGCCGTCTGCCTTGTTAAGGAGAGAACCGTCCGGATACGCTGTAACATCCCAGCCGTTGTTATACTTAGGGTATGTGGTGGAAAGTTCAGCTTCAGTCAGTTCAAGTTCAACGTGAACATCAGTTTCATCTTCAGGATAAAGGTATATTACCGGTTTATCAACAGCGAGATCATAAAATGCAACATTATCGCTGCCGTCATCACAGAACATCCTTATCCAGCCATTTTTTCCTTTATAATCAGCATATACCCAGTCGTAATTATCATTGTTATAACCGGCTTCAAAAAGGGAATAACCTGGCATTACTTTATCAATCACCTGATAATCTGTTCCCGGACCT
This sequence comes from Ruminococcus flavefaciens, assembly GCA_002348905.1. Lineage (GTDB taxonomy): Bacteria > Bacillota > Clostridia > Oscillospirales > Ruminococcaceae > Ruminococcus > Ruminococcus flavefaciens_O. Next base: position 869 of record DEBW01000164.1, read on the forward strand.
GAATACATATTGTAATCGTCGCCTATAATTGAAAATCTGTTTCCGTACAATAGTTTATTGTCAGGTTCAACTACAACAGGATTATTTTTTACAAGTTCTTTTTTCATAAGGCAGATGTCAAAAACATCAAGCTTCCCATCACGGCAGTAATCGGAAGTATTATAGTCAGCGATTTTGATATTCTTCATGCCGAGTATCCAGTTTTCAAGTGTGACCGCATCTGCAACACTGAATGAACCGTCTCCGTTGAGATCGCCGTTAGGCTTCCATTCAAGCTTGCAGGTAACTTCAACTTTATCGAGAGTTTCAGATGTTACTTCAAATACCGGATCGGTATAGTTTCCGGACGCATAGAACATATTGCAGTTATAAGAACATTTTGTGCTGTATGCGTTGATGTAGCTGATAGTACACGGATTGGAGTTTATATTATATATATCACTTGTAGAAGGCACTTGTATAGTGCTTCTGAGCAGCCAGAAATCTTCATCGTCTGAAGGAACATCAATGAGTTCACCTGTATGTTTATCTACAAATGTAAATACTGTGCTGCCCTCTCTGGACAGTGAAAAATCTTCTATCACAGAGCTGTTGTCTGATATGTTGTATACGCCGTATGTTTTTTCACCGGAGTAACTATCATCCCATTCTCTGCCGACTGTCCATGTTACTTCTGTTTTACCGTCTTTAACTGGCTTATACAATATAACAGAAGTTGAACTTGCACCGTCATTCGGGAGCAATTCAAAGCTGTTACAATCTGATTCCTTGAATTCTTCAACAGAACCGCTGCCTGTCTGTTGTACTTTGAGAGAAGCGCCTGTGCTGTAGTTCACATCTGCACAGTATGCTATATAGTTATCATGAACAGAAGCACGTCCGTTTTTATTCAGAAAAGCATCATATTCAGGTCTGCTGTCAGGCAGCCAGCTGTAAAGGTCAGTCTCAACAGTTTTTCCGTCAATATTCTTGAAACTGAAAGTTTCTGTTACCTGAAAACTCTCATTCTTCTTTTCGCTCCAGATAACCGTAAGGTCAAGTTCGTCAAGAACATGGAACAGTGCGACCTCAAATACGTACTGTTCGCTGTCATCTTTGTACAATTCATCAGGTAATGTATATACTTTAGGACTGTTGCCGGCAGGTGTATTTATCATTAACATACTGCCGTCAATTGAAAAAGTATAATCGCTTTGTCTTTCCTGCGGAACAGCTCTTACAAGACAGATGATGTTATCCGAAACATAGGACTTTCCATGTGTGTTGTAAAAATCCATTGCTTCGTTATAATCCTGAGGTACCCAATCAGGCAGAGGCCCTAATATCGGATCGACAACAGCCTCGTCAGCCGCAATAACAGGCGGCAGAGATACAGCGGATGTAAGCATCATACTTGCCGTTAATAATGAGATCAACCTCTTTTTCATAAGAATTCCCCCGTTCTTTTTTGAAATGAGTGGATAAGCGAAAGTTTTATGAATATATTATACATATTTTATTATTATATGTCAATAAAAATTCCAAATATAATGCGATTATTTTATTTTGACCGGCTTTGATGTGAAAAAAGTGTACAATAGTAATTAATATTTCGGCGATTGACAAATATTTTAAAATTCCGATGCTTAAATTATCGCAAATACACAAATATTATTGTCTTGTTTAGGAATATATTGCTGTTTTATGCGGAATATGATATAATTATAATTGGCTTTGCAAATATCAGCGGAATATTAAATACTTAATGGTGGTGATCTGATGTCTGAACAAAGACAACAAAGAGTTCTTGAAATAGAACTTATAAAAGCACTTGCTATTGTGGGCATGGTGTTTGTACATATATATGAACTTACCCGGTTTGCTTTCTGTGAACCAGACGGTATCAAGCTTACTTTCGGAATTATAGTGTCATTTTTCGGAGGTATAATTTCAGGTGGTGCTTTCATGTTCACGATGGGGTGGGGAGCAGCTTATTCTGATAATGCAACTTTCGGTTCATATTTACATCGTTTTATTAAATTATGTTTGCTTGGATGGCTTGTAAATATTTTCCAGCAGTGGATACCAATGCTGATATTACCCGAAAAAATGGGACATCTGAAAGAGATGTGGTATAGTTTATTTGCTGTTGATATTTATGCATACGCAGCTATGCTGATGCTTTATTTTGCACTTCTGAAAAAGCTGCCTGACAAAAATTCTGTTAAATTGACAACATCTGCGGTATTTATGGCAGTTGCTTTGATAATAGATGGTTTATTGAAGCCTGAGAGCTTTTCAACAGGACATGGCTGGGCAGATACTTTGATAGGTGTATTTGTAAGAGAGAACGAATACTCTTATTTTCCGATAATATCGTGGATAGCCTTTCCTTTAGCAGGATTTATATTCGGAACATTATACAGAAACTGTAATGATAAAAAGAAATATACGATATTTCTCGCTGTAATTGGTGCGGTTATTCTGACCTCGACTTCTGTTGCAATGCATTGTTTTGATATCCCGAATTCTGTGCTTGATCCGTATCATGTTACGGAACTTGATTATTACGCATTAGATCCTATAAACGAGATATGCGGATGTGGTTTCCTTATGTTAGAGTTTGCCGTTGCTTCGCTGATAATCTGGCTGACAAAAGGAAAGCTTCCGGAGTTTATACTGAATATGAGCAAAAATGTTATGCACATCTATGTAGCGCAATGGTTCCTCATTGGTCTGCTGGTAGGTGTTATAGATAAACTCCCGAATATATGGCTGTCAATGCTTCTGTCAGCGGCTGTACTTGGAGCGGCATTCGGATATGCCATGTTCAGAAAATGGCTGTCGGAGAAAAAGAAAGTAAAAGCTGAATTAACTGTTTGATTCTAAAAATACGCATATGAAGCTAAGGCTTCATATGCGTATTTGCTTTATTTATGCTTTTATTAAATCAATTCCTGTTAAGCTTGACAGCAAAACACAGGCAGTATATAATATAGGTAAAAGAAAGCCTTTCTTAGGTAATAATCAAGCTGTTTTGGCTGTTGTTCTAAAGCTAATAAAATAATCAGCATTGACCGAGGTGAAAGATATGTTCAGCTTTTTTAAGCGTAAAAAAGAAAATAATTCTCCTGCTCAGCAGCTGATAGTCAACACAGACAAAGAATATGAAAAAAAGCTGCCAAAAATAAGTGACCAGCGGATAAAAGCTTCCGCAGATGAACTGCTGAGCGGCAAATACATTTATGTACTGCTTCTGCTCGAAAATTTCTTCTATGTAAACGCAGATCAACAGAATATTATTGCTAAGTCTCTGCTGCAAACGCTCAATAGCATTTCAGCGAAGAAGTGGTATACTATGTCATCTGCTTGCCGTGGCTCGGTGTACTACAACTCAAATTATCTCATGCCCCGTGGTGTATCGCAGGCTGACCTTACAAGAGAAAAATATCCTCATTTATCAGACGAGGAGTTTTCAGCATTGCTTTGTATTGGTACATTCCACTACAATGGCTATTTCCGTGAGGAGTGTCTGCGTAAGCTTGCGGATCATAACGGAAATCTCCGATATTTTTATATCAGCATGAACGACTGGGTGAATGAAATACGTGACGCTTCTGCTGAGATTTTAAAGGAACTTCTGCCAAGATGTCCGCTATATGATATCGTCAGGGATACTTCAATATTTGAAATGCTTCATTATACACAAAGACGCTCTGAAAAGCTGCTTGGTGAGATATTTTCAATAATATGTGTGCGAATAAAAAACGAACTGACAGACGAACACATAAGGCGGTTGTTAAGTGAAGAACCTTTGACAAGAAACTCGTTCTACAGATTTGGTTGCCAGAATAGTCTCTTCAGCAATGAGGTACTTGAATACATAATCGAACATGAACCTTCAGACAGCAGCAAGGAACGTGTACTCATGCACAAGTTCAGCAGATTCGGCTGCTCTGAAAGCGATTATGAAAAGTATATCCATCATAAATGTCCTAATGTCAGGTATACTGCTCTGCTGACAAAATTTGAAGAGCACAATGGTGCATGGGACGGACTTGAAACTCTGCTTACTGATAAAGCCTCAAAGGTCAGATCTCTGGCAGCTTTCATAATGAAAAAGTATAAAGCTTTTGATCCGCATGAATTCTACCTCGGACTGCTTGGGAGTGAAAACACGCCGATAGCTCTTATCGACCTCGGAACATACGGTACAAAGGCTGATGCGGAAACAGTAAAACGCTTTATCTATTCAGATAATAAGACAATAGCACGAAAAGCTCTGCATACATACGGTAAGCTAATGGGCATAGAAGGAGCAGATACTTACTGGGAATATCTCTGTTCCAATGATATCAGAATGAGCAAGGAAGCATATCGTATAATTTCATCAAACCATGTTTTCTATGTTATGGACAGTATATGGAAAGAGTATCAGCTGCACGCAGACTCCGTTAATGGAAAATATTTCATTTATCTGCTATGCGATCAGACAGATTGGGAAAGGATGAAATATCTTATTAAGCTATACTCTGACGAGAGCCTTGATGAAACAATAAAAGAAAAAATACTTTTTTCATTGTGTCGCAGAAATATGTACAAGGAACTTTCAGCTGAGACTGCTGACGAACTGATCTCAGTAATCATTGAACATAAGGATAAGCTCGGAAAGCTTGCCGATGAACTGCTTTTTGATGTCTCAAAAGCAAGAAAACAGGGGACTTGATGATCTGCTTGCAATTTGCCGATAACGAGGTGAAAGTAAAATGCTTTTCATTCAATCATTAGATACATATTATCAAAAACAAGGACGTTCTTCGGAATATGCACGGTTAAGAACTGGGGGTATGTTCAGAAGAATAGATCTTGATAAAATCAAAGAGTGTGAGGTGTTTGCACATCTCATTAGTCTCAGATATGATACAGATAACGGAGTATCGCAGGCAAAGCCTTATAATGAAAAATATAAGCAATACGGAAAAAGTATATTTACCGAAGGTACAAGAGACAGATACAAAAACTATAATGAACTGTTAAAGTTTATCCGTATTTTCAAAGAAGATGACAGCTACAGAGTAATGTTCTGTGATGAAAATGTTGCGTGGTGTCCTACGAAACGCCGTGGTCATAATGAGGCATTCAATGACGGAAATTCAATATATTATCACAGAGACGCTCTTAATGAAACAGCATTTATTCTTGGAAAAAATG
>DEBW01000164.1:6064-6263 GCA_002348905.1 Ruminococcus flavefaciens
TCATCTTCCGGGACTGTTTGAGTTCTATGATCTGTACAGTGTGTTTTTGCCGCTGTACCGTGAGCACCGGGAATATTTCTACGACTGGTGCGAAATAGCATCTGTATATGGTGCTCCGGCAGACTGTATCTGGGGCGGCGGACGTGCCGGATTCGGCGAATGTGAGGCTGGAGATGTACTTGCACTTATGAATGAATAC
>DEBW01000160.1:0-442 GCA_002348905.1 Ruminococcus flavefaciens
CCATGCCCATGTAGCTGAAAAGCTCAGTGATAAGCTCTTTGTTGAAAGTCGAAGCTATCAAAGTACCGTTAGGCAGACTGAACGCCTTTGTACCGCAGTCAAGTCTCATGCCCGAAGGACCGTCAGAGCAGCAGCAGGCTGGTATGCCGAGCTTATTGAGACGGTCTGTAACTCCACCGAAAGCTGACGCTGTACCGGCTGTTACACGAGGACTTCCCATACCTTCGCCACGGATGATGCATGATAGCTCCTCATCGCTGAACTGAGCTATATATTCATCCATAGTGCATGATCTGCGGTAAACGTCCGCAAGTCTGAATCCCATATCTCCGGTGTACTCTATCTCCTGCGGAAGTCCGGAAATGCGTCGCTCAGCCTCGTCTGTTTCACTGAGAGGAACAGGCTCATAACCAAGCTTTAAGCCGTTTTCACTCTCGACCGG
>DEBW01000160.1:629-1819 GCA_002348905.1 Ruminococcus flavefaciens
TCATAAGAAGCATGGTCGTTGAGGTTAGCTGTCAGTATAAGTGTCTGCTCCTCATTCGGAGCAAGTGTACGTGTCTTTTCAAACGCACATAATACCTTTGCCGGCTGACCAAGCTTTCCCTGAGGATGTGAGAGGTACATCATTACAACTTCTTTGCCGCAGAATTTGCCTGTATTCTTGACTTTGACGTACATATTAACGCTTGTCTCAAAAGTATCACAAGCCTGCACTGATATCTCAAAAGTTGTGTAAGAAAGTCCGAAACCGAAAGGATAACGCACTTTTTCCGGAGCAAAAGTGTCGAAGTATCTGTAGCCTACATAGATATCTTCGGCATAAAAATTCTTGTCAAGGTCGCCGAAATACTTGTGTGAAGGGTAGTCCTCAACGCTGTATGCGATAGTATCAGGAAGCTTTCCACAAGGGCTTATCTTTCCTGTAAGCACATCGGCTGCACCTGTACCGCCGGTCATTCCTCCCTGCCATACGAACAGGAGAGAATCCGGCTTGCAGTTCTCGATAAATTCAAGGTCGATAAGACCGCCTACGTTCAGGAGGACAACAACCTTTTTGAAAGCTGCTCTTACCTTTGTGAGCATATCCTTTTCAAGTTCAGTAAGCAGGAATGAACCTGCTTCAAGCTTAGCGTCCATTTCCTCGCCGGCTGTTCTGCCGATTATTACAATGGCAGTATCACTTACAGCGGCAGCTTTTTCAACTGTTTCAGTATCAAGAGGCATTTCTTCCTGTGACCACGGCTCGCCTCCCCAGCCGCTGCCGTAATTGAACGGATTCTCCTCATCCCATTTTCTGTAGGTTTCGAGAAGTTCCTCGTTCAGCTTCACACCGGCTTCAAGAAGTCCGTCAACGATACCTGTGACCTTCGACACGTTGACCATTCCTCCTGAACCTGTTCCGCTCTTGTAATAGTGGAGCTGTATCCTTCCGAATACAGACACTGTCCCGTCGCTTTTCAGCGGCAGAGCATCGTTATCATTACGGAGCATAACGATACCCTCAGCGGCAGCATCGGCAGCTGTACGGAGATAAACGTTCCAATCAAGAGTATAATTCATAATATCGCCCTCATTTCGGAATATAGTAATACTATTATATCATATTTTGACGATTTTTGCAATATATTTGTTTAATATCATCAGAACAAAAGCAATATTCGGGGTGCAGGGGAC
>DEBW01000160.1:1837-1980 GCA_002348905.1 Ruminococcus flavefaciens
CGGATTCCAAAGGCAGAGCCTTTGGTGGGTGCAGGGCAAAGCCCTGCATAGCGTTCAAGCGCTCTAAAAAAGGTGAATTTTTATCCATTCTCAAAAGAATGGATAAAAAGAGGGAAAAGTTCTGCAAGATAGAACTTTTCCCT
>DEBW01000160.1:2016-4149 GCA_002348905.1 Ruminococcus flavefaciens
TGATTTGTGAGCAAATCAACGTGAATTTACAGATTATTTCTTCCCTTTTACGATACCCTTGCTGCAAAAATATGTCACAAGGAAATATCCGCCGTATATCAGCAGTATTATTGCAGATGTAGCTGTTATTGAACTTGATATGTTATCAGTACCAAACACCTGCAGGAAGTATACTGAGTATTTCATGCCGAATATTGAGTGGAACACTGCAAGTATCATCGGAAGCAGGAAGAATATAGAAGTCTGACAGAACAGTGACTTTGAAATATCACTTTCCTCTGCTCCTATCTTGCGAAGCATCTCATATCTGCCGATACTGTCAACGCTTTCAGAAAGTTCTTTCAGTGCGAGGATAGCTCCGCAGGCAATGAGGAATACAAGTCCGATGTAGAGACCGAGGAATGTCACAACTGCTCCAAGACCTACGGCAGATTCAGATATCTCTATCTTTGTAGTTCTGCCCATTAATTTTATGTTAGTATCCTCTCCGGCTGAATCAACTGCGCTCTGAATTTTGCTTTTTACATTTTCCTCTGCGCTTTTCTTATCGTCAGACTTGTAACTGCCGATAAAATACTCAAAAACCGCACAGCTCTCGTCTACAGCATTATCCGGTACTACAAATAATCCGGCATTTATATGCTCTGTTGAAATGTCAATGAAACCGTCCTGACATTCATCGTATCTTGATTTGAGTTTTTTGCCGAAAATCGTTATCTCCTGACCTTTTCGGAGAGTGCTGTCACGAAGGCTCTTCATTGATGTGTAATTGCAGAGAACTATAAATTCATCATCATTCAGACTAAGCTTTTCTCTGCCGTAAACCTCCATAAGAGCATTATAATCACTAAGCTTTACTATCTGCTCAGGAGCTTCATAGTTTAGGAAAGCATACTGTGCCTTTACCTCATCAATTTTATCTCCAAAAGCATCAGCAAAGAGAAAATCAGAGTCGCCATACGTCCTGAAGTCTGTATACTTGCTGAAATCTTCAGTTATTTCATAATTGTTGGCTGAACACAATTCTGTGATACTGTCATATTTCTTGTCAACTTTATTGTCGCAATTGAACATTACTTCATAATCAACCGGACAAAGTGTATCAAGGTTCTGATTCATTGAGTTGCGTACAGAGAACGATGATGCCAGCGCACATATAGTCAGAAACAGCATAAGGCATATTACAGTCATTGAGAACACCATTGTATTGACCTTACTGCTGACCTGTCTGAAAGTGAAGCTGTTAAGTCCACGGTGATAAATATTCTTCATGCTCATCATGACACGAAGAAGCATTCCGGATACTGACCAGAATATCAGGAAAGTAGAAACGATACCTATACCGATATAAGTTATCATCCCGTTTCTTGTGACAGTTGTTGAGTTATAGCCTACCTTGTAATAAGCAAAGCCAAGTGCTGCTGCTGAAAGAAGGAATATCACTACGCAGAGTACCGGATTTTTAAGCTTTATCTGCTCCGACTTCTTTCCTGACTGAATAAGGTCGATAAGCTTCATCTTTGTTACTATAAAGCTGTTGAATACCATCACAACTGCATACATTACTGCAAAGTAGATAATGGTTTTCATGATAGCTTCTGTAGACACTGTAAATCTGTAAGAAGTCATATCAGCTTCAAAAAGGTTTGCCACAAGTGCACTTGTAAGCTGAGAAAGTCCGATACCGATAAGCAGACCTACCACAAGTGAGCCTATGCCTATCATAACAGTCTCGATAAGAAGTATGGCTGATATCTTTCTTTTTCCCATGCCAAGCATCATATACAGCGCAAACTCCTTGTTTCGGCGCTTCATGAGGAAACGGCTCGCATACACGATAAGGAAACCAAGTACACCGGCGATAAATACGCTCATTCCTGAGATAGTTGTTCCGAGAAGCTGTATTATTTCATACTGGGCTTCCGACATCTTCATCATTGCTGTCTGTCCGCTTATTGCGTTGAATATGTAGAATATAGCTACGCCGATTATCAGTGTGAAAAAGTATATTGCGTAGTCACGCAGACTTTTTCTTATGTTGCTGAGAGAGAGTTTAAAGAGCATCGCTCACGTCACCTCCCAGAAGAGTAACAACATTGATTATCTTGTCAAAGAACTGCTTTCTTGTGTCAT
>DEBW01000180.1:0-3563 GCA_002348905.1 Ruminococcus flavefaciens
TAATGCCGTTCTTAAAGTCATATCCCATTTTTCTATAAAAATTCACCGCAGTAATTGAGGCTGGAATCTCAATTCTCTTTGCCCTTAAAAAATATTCGTCTTGCTCTAAAGTCTCAACAATTTTTCGACCTATCCCATTACCCTGATATTCAGGAAGTACAAATACAGTAAAAATGCTGCTTTCATCTTCTTTTCCCCAGTATGGACCGATAGCTCCACAGCCGATGATTTTCTTATCATCACATACAACATAGATATTCATCCATTTTGAGCGTTCAATAAGATTTTCTGCCCTTAAAAAGCTAATATCATTTTCAATGTATTCAGGTGAATAGTCTTTGATATTTGTTGTCCTCAGAGTATAAGCTATCACGTCTGCAAGTTCATTTGCATCTTCATTTTGAAATCTTCTTATATTCATTTTCTTATCTCCTAAATTCCGATTTTCAGGAAGAATTCCGCTGCTGAAATTCAGCCAGTTGTTCTGTAAGCTGCTTTGCAGTTCGCCGTTCAAGCGTCCATTCGATCACATGGACGGCTGCAAACACGATAACGATACTGACTGATACACCAATGGCTGCGGTTACTGTTTCACTGTTAATTTCGCTTTCTGCAAATATCACGGCGATCACAATGACAATATCCAGTAATAGTTGTATCGCCTTGCGGAATAACAGCTGTCTGATCGTCAGCTCTTTTGATGAATATGTTATCAACGTCGGGATCAAGGTGAGAAAGCCTAATATCAGTGGCGATAAATACGCATCATAGCCGAATGTCTGCTCCGGTCGGAATATCATTCCTGTTGCAAATATCGCAGCATTTATAAGTGTAACGGATATAAAATAACTGTTCGCTATTTCCTTGATACGGTCTTTCATTTGTTTCACCCTTTCAGCCTTTCTTTGATATCAGGTACATATTTACGGGAAATGATGACTTCCTCGCCGTTTGTCAGCTTGCAGAGAAAACGTCCGTTCAGCGCAGGGCTGATCGACACGATCTTCATCAGATTGATGATGACCGCTTTTGATATCCTCACAAACCGTCTTGACGCAAGTACCTGTTCAAATTCGTAAAGCTTTTTGCGTGATTCATAACAGTCCTTCTCCAGATAAATGAACGTCCTGTCGTCAACCGACTCAATATAGAAAATGTCCACAACAGGAAGCTGATACTGCCTGTCATTTTTTGTTCCTTCAACTGCACCCTGACGGGATTTTATAAATGAAACAATTTCATTGATATTCTCATCGGTTTTGTGACAGCCGATCTCAATATAATCCTGACTGTTTTCTCCGATTTTGACAATTCTAATATCCATAATCTCCTCAATAGTGTTCCTGTACGCTGAACTCTCCCTGTCCTTTCAGATAGCAGTTGTAAAAGTCGAGTATCAGCTTGTTAAGTGTATCCGTGCATTGTTCGGGTTCGATCTCTCCTGTGCCGAGCTTTTCAGCTAAGAAGGGCGATATAAGGGGGAGATCGGTGAAATTCATGTGACCTGCTCCGGCAAAATATGTCTGATACGCATTCACTGCATTTTTCTGCACGACATTATTGGCATAAATATATCCGATTTTTTCTGCCTCGATCGCATCAAAATGGGCTTTCTCATTTTCAATTTCAAGCAGCGGAGTGGTATATGCTTCTTCGTTGATGACATACTTGCCGTCTGCAAAGTCTATTTGCTCACCGACCATTGTACCGTCAATGTCGATGACAGCAGAAATATCGTCACGCCGCCCGACTGTTACCGCAGTTGCACCGCCCAGCGAATGTCCCATCAGACCTATTTTATCAGTATTGATAAGCCGCACCGCCGTTTCAAACTGTTCCGTATCGCCCTCGGTGAATGTCCAGTCTGAAAAATCATTTGCCGATACCGCCGATTTCAGTGTATCTAAGGCGAAATTCATGTCGGCAATGCGAAGTTCTATCCATTCACATTCCGTTTTGAATACTTCTTCACGTTCGGTTTCTTCCGCATCACTGCTGCCGAGAGTCAGAGCATTCTGCATAAACTGACCGTCAACCATAATAAGTTTGCCGGACGTATCATGTGTAAACAGGGAATGATAGGGGTGCTCGATGCTTGCGACCACATAGCCGTTGCTTGCAAGCTCCTGATATGCAGAAATATTGCTCTGATACCAGCCGAATGCGCCGTGGCTGAATATCACAAGCGGAAGCGAATGATCTGCGATACTTTCCGATTCGGCAGGATAAAAAAGATGTACGGGAACTTCACGAGCTGAACCGTCCTGCCCAAACTGTTCGGTTCTGCTGGTATCTGTCAGGATAGCTGCGCAGGTCATGGGTGTATACTGTCCTGTCAGCGGTCTGCCTTTGTAGTTTTTGATAATAAAAGCAGGCATCAAAGCAAACACAAACATCATAGCACTGAGAATAAGACTTACGATTTTACCAGCTTTCGACTTTTTCTTTTCGTTCTTTCTGCCTGCGAGATACCTGATCCCTGCAAAAGCAAGTCTGAGCAGGAGAACAAAGAACAGTCCGATAAACCTGAACGTCAGGTCAATATCGGGAAACAACAGCATCACAGCAAAAGCAATAAGCTCGATCAAATCTGCAAGCAGACGTTTTTTGTTCCATTCTCTTTTTTTTGACAGCCTTGTGATTTCTGCAATCAAAAATGCGATCTCCGAAATGATCAGCACCGTTAAAAGAAGTAATGTCATATCAGCACGACCTTTCATGTGTTTTACTGACATTATCTTACTACAAAAAGGAGCGCTTTTCAAGCCAAAAGCGGTAAGATGCAGAAATGGGGGGTAAGATGCATATCGCACCTTAAAGACCTTTTTTTATGAATTTTTTCGCAGTAATCTCCTTTTTCATTTTATCCGAAGCAGAACATATCAAACAGGAAATCAAATATCATATGCAGTGCCACAGGTACAAGGATATTTCTGCTTTTCAGAAATGTAACGCTGAATATGATGCTGAGAATGATGACCTGAACGAATCCGAAATGAAGAAAAACCCCAGCCAATTCGCCGTGAATCGTCCAGGTGGGAATATGGATCGCCACGAACATCAGTGAACTGAGCAGTATCGCTTTCCACTGATTCTGTCGCTCTTTGCCGGCCATGGCATTCAGCAGCCAGCCGCGGAATACCATTTCTTCCGTGATGCCAACAAAGGAATACATTATGATTTCTTTTGCACCAAAATCACTGTTCAATGTCAGTGAGCCTTTGTGGAGATACGCTGTAACAAGGGGATAAAGCACAAAGAGCAGGAATACAGGCAGATATCTCAGCCATTTTACCTTTGAAGTGAACATCTCTTTCAACCCGATACAGACATCGTCTCTGTAATGATGCACAAGAAGTGCTGCCGGAAGAACCCACACAAGGTTCTTGATTATAACCGTCTTTACAATCTGCGAACTGATTTCTCCGTGGAAAATATCATCTATGACCGGTTTCCATAAAAACTCAAACAAAGTCCATATTGTATAAAATGCAATGCTATATAGGATAAGTACCTTAGTTTTTGATATTCGCTTTTCAGCAGTTTCCATAGCTCAATACCTC
>DEBW01000180.1:3671-5210 GCA_002348905.1 Ruminococcus flavefaciens
CTGTTTTTTACTGAATTATCTTTGTGATTTTATCCATGCGAGACGTTTCATTCTGGTATATTTGGCACCTCTGTAGGCTGTGTATATCACATAGATCTCCAGAGCAATAATCGGAATAGCATAAATAATCAATTCAGCGTAATCACCAAGGGAACAAAATACATGACACAGCCCGAATAAGATCAGATTCACAGGAACGAATACACAAAAGTAAAATCCAAGTCCTTTCTTACCTGCATTATTTTCTTCCATATCAAGAAACTCATCAAAAGTGATCTCCGGTTTCCCTTTTCGTACATTTTTTTCGTTAATATTTTTAAACTTCTTTTGTTCTAAATCATCAAGATTTTTAAATGATCTGCTTCCGGGTTTGATTTGCTCTTCAACAAGTGCTTCGTACCTTTCCCTGTTTATTTTTCTCTTTTCACCGGTAAGGATAAAATAAGCCACAAGAGCAGCACCACTGCAGATAAAATATATCAGCACAGTCAGCGCACGGCATTCAGGATTTCTATATTCTCTGAAAAACTGACTGTACACTACCATAAACGGCAAAACACACGCTGCAATACAGTAATATCTGAACATTCTGTACTTTTCACGGCTGACCTTCAGGAATTTGCTAACAATAACTTTTCCAACTGCCATTATCGCCAGATATGCACCGATCCAGCAAAGGAAAAACCACGGTGTTGCATTTATCTTATAAGTAAACAGATTTATTTTTTCGCCTTCCATGATCTTCATCAGAACATTAAAAAGATCCTTTGCACATCTTCCAAAGCATATAATAAGTACAACAATGGTGTATTCAAGCACGCTGATTATCCTGCTTTTTATACTTACTTCCGAACAGAGATCAGAACAGAATCTCATTATATCATTTCCGGTGACCTGTTCAACTGTCCTTCCGTCGTTCTGAGCTGAAAGAAAAATATCCATAACGTCATTCAGTATCTCATCCTGCCTCAGTGAATCGATTATATTCGACTGGACATAATCCTCGACCTTACCGAAAGCTTCACTGTACTCCGGTACAAGATTCTTTTTATATTTCGTATATGAGTTATACATATCCGTACCTCCTTCAAATCGTTACACATTATCTGCCGGAACATCGTCATAGAGCAGAGACTCCGCACTCCGGCTTATTTTTCTGTATCTTTCTTTAAAATCTGACAAGGCGTCTGAACCTTCATCTGTTATGCTGTAGTACTTGCGTACAGGTCCGAGCGGTGATTTCGCCCTGCGGCATTTTATCAGCTTATTCTTGTCAAGCCTTGTAAGCACCGGATAGAGCGTCCCCTCTCCGATATCATCAAAACCAGCTTTTTCAAGTTCACCGATTATCTCGTAGCCGTAGGTCTCACCTTTAGCGATTACCGCAAGTACGCAGCCTTCAAGGACGCCCTTCAGAAGCTGTGCATTATCCATGGTAAACATCCTTTCCGGTGTTCACTACTTTGCATTGTTTAGTAGCTTGATTATATTGTAGCATAACTACTTTGCTTTGTCAAGTAGTAACCCTGTGAAAATCCG
>DEBW01000180.1:5288-6216 GCA_002348905.1 Ruminococcus flavefaciens
AACATCTGCGGCTGTTTTATCTTTAGTAAAAACCTGAAAAATCCAGTTAATGTTCAAATTGTTCTAATACTTCAGGCGGACCATATAACGTCCCCACCGGCTGATTCCAACGTGTTGTTTCCGGAAGTGTGGTTTCCGCTTCAGTTGTAACTTCTTCAGGAGAAGTGCTTACAAAGTAACCATCAGGCACTTCTGCTCTTTCCGGTGAAGATGAACGACCATACAGATACTGTTCCATCATTGCGATATCTGTTTTATCCAGTATGCGGTCCTCATTAAGATCTGCGATATTCTTTTTGATAGCATCTATATTTTTGCCTTCCTGCTCTTTGATAGCCATATCTTTCATTTCTATAAGATCAGCAATATCCACCTTGTTATCCATATTGACATTACCAAAGCCATGAAGAGCACTCGGCGGTCCGTATAAAGGCATAGCAGATGACACAACCGGTTCGTAGGTCGTCGTTTCTTCAGGCATTGTCTCTACAGGTGTAGTTGTTACTGCAGGCGTTGTACCTGTTTCCTCTTCTGCTTCCGATTCGGCTGAAGTAAAGTAACCCGGAGGCGGACCATACACCGGTGCCATCACAGCAGACACCTCATCAACATATGATTCCGGCTGAATACGCGTTGCCACTGCACAAGCAGCTGAAAGAATCGCTGCTGTAAGCATTGTTTTGTTAGTCTTTTTCACTGTTCATAACCCCCTCTTGATAATCAGTACAAACCACTTATCAAATAACATTTTATCACTTTTGAGCGGAACAATCAACACTATCCGCGAAAAACCGCAAATAATGGGAAGACACAAAAAAGCCTCGTGCCAGTAAAGGCATGAGGCTCTGCAATCTAATCGGTGAGCTGCCTGCGGCAGCTTATTATAATATCATTTATCAAAGCTTTCTATCTTCTTTGAAAGATACTG
>DEBW01000113.1:0-4802 GCA_002348905.1 Ruminococcus flavefaciens
CTTTTTATGTGAACAGGCTCTAGCTTATGAAATGAAATACCTTCATCCGGTATCTGAAAAGACCTCGATCCAAATGGTTAGATATTCGGCAGAATATCAGAATGCGTATAAACAGCTATATAATGATTGTTATCATAAAATGAGAGAAGAATTGGATATTCAACCATACGATTTCATTCAGGATGATTCTTTTTTTGAATCCGGGATGGAGAATGTTTATCTTCTGATAAATAATAATAGGATGATTGGAAGTGTTAAAATTCACAATGCTGAAATAGATGACCTTATCGTAAACTGTGATTGTCAAGGCCTTGGATATGGCAGACAAATTCTTCTATGGGCTTTGGAGCATATCAAAACCGAACCGATCGTTTTGCACGTAGCGGCTTGGAATAAAAAAGCAATTAGCCTTTATAAAAAAACGGGATTTGAAATAGTAAGCACAATTCAATTCTGATTTATCTTATCAGCCGTATAAAATACGATGCCCCAAATCACTTTGAAATGCTTCGGGGCAATTGTTTTGTTCAGCAGTTTGCAGTATTCAGGACTTTTTCAGCTTTCTTATGACCGGATCACGAAGAAAATCAGCAAAAGACGATATCTCAGTGATCTCACCATGATCTTCACGAAGAATAGAGCCTGTTTCTTTTGAAAAGCCAATCGAAATACTTGCATCAATAAATGAACCAATAATGACCATATCATCGGGTACGAACCTACAGTCCGTTACAAAACCGTCAACACCTCTTATTATCACGAGTTCGTTGCAGATACTTGAATAGCCCGAAAATCTGAGCCATTCTTTTATTGGTTCAGGTATTTTTATACTATTCTCTTTTTCCCATTCCGTTATTTTTTCTTCATCTAAAGGCGGAGCAAATTCAAAATTATACTCATTCTCAAGTTTTTGACTTAGCTGAACTATCTCACTTATTTCTTTCGTTAAACTGTTATCCGGTATTACAGGAATAAACATATCTTCACCTCTTCGTTAATAACCATAATTATTCGTTCTCATTAAAGTTGAGATTTAATTGTATTTCTTTTACTTTGTCTGTTCCTGAATCGTAGTAGATCTCGATGCGTTCTTTTCCGCTTTTGCTAAGAAAATATTTTGCAGAATCGTCTGACATATATGGATTTCCGAAAATCTTTTCTGCATCTTTCATGGCTGAACCTGCTCCGATGCCGTTTACAGTAAGAGTATCCGCAAAAGAAATTCTTGTACACTTTACATCGTTGTTGTAACTGTCTGATTTTATACCGTCAAAAAACACCATGCATACAGATGCTGAGCTGTATCCGTCCTGCTTTTCAACTGTACCATAGCATGAGTTTTCTCCGAGCAGATCGTCGTTTACAGATGATATCTTATAGCCTTCACCGAGGTCGTTTACTGAAAAAGGAACGTCGATTTTCCTGCCGTCGAGCGTTATATCCTGTTTAACAGTCTCCCAGTCAAATCCTTCTGATAAGGTTGTCTCACTGTCAGAAACGGTTGTTGACTGGCTTTCTGACAGCGAGGATGAATCCTCCTTTTTACCGCATCCGGATAAAAGAGAAGAAACTACCAATACGCTTAGTGAGATACTTAATAATTGTTTTTTCATACTTGCTCCTTTGCTGCATATCATACCTTATATTCCTTGCAATATGCTTTTACATTTTTATTTTACCATTCAGATATTTGTTTGTCAATATAACTTATAGCAGATTTAGCATAATAATTAAAAAACACTTGAAAACCTCATAAAAATGTGTTATGATAAAAACGTTAAAAATCAAAAATAATTTTATTCTCAGGATGAAATACAAAAATTGATTTTAACGATAATCAAGGGGGAAAACAGATCATGAAAAAGATAATATCACTAACATTAGCACTTTCTATGCTCATTTCAGCAGGAACATTCACAGCATTTGCGGAGGATAAGGCTGTACCTGTAGACGTTGACGAAGCAGTGTACGCACAGCTTATGGAGAATGAGTGGATATGCGATAAGAACGATGATGGCATAATTACAGATGAGGAGTTAAAACAGGTCACACAGCTTGATATTGACCTTGACGGGATAAAAGACCTGTCATGGGTATCAAAGCTTGAAAAGTGCCATTATATCACATTTGAGAACGGCGAAATAACAGATTTTTCTGCATTAAAACAAATGCCGGTATTAAGTACGCTTAAATTGGAAAATGTACCATTGACAGATATAAGCTTTATAAAGGAGCTTGACCTTGATGAATGCCGTTTTGAGAAAATGGATCAGATCACAACAGCTCAGAAAATGGCAGTGCTCAAATGGTCAGCACCGGATATATGGGCAGGTACGAGCGCAAGGATAAACTGTTCTCCAAGAGGACTTACGGATTGCACCATAACGCTTAAAAATACAGATATTGCAGTATTTATGAGCGGAAAAAATACTGGAGAAAATGAGTATGAGTATATCTACGGACGTTCAGCCGGAACAACTGAATATACAGTATCTTTGGACGGAGAGGTGTATTATACGGGTGAACTTAAAATAAAAGAAACTCCCGGAGCGTATGCACCACAGCTTCATGACACAGAAATAAAAGATTTTAAAGTTGATAACAGCAGCTATTATAATCTTGATACTGAGACAGGAAACAGCGGAAAAGTAGTTCTGCTCAACGGAACGCTTTACAGTATAAAAGGCAGTAAGATAACGGCAGTAGAAACTGACGTTGTGAAGTATGAACATGTGTATAAGCGTTCTTACAGCAAATCGTACAATTACGCAGACATGGTGCTGAAAAATGACGGAACGCTCCTTGTAAACGGCGAAAAGATAGCAGATATATCTGTACGTGATATGCGTGACGGCTATTATATCGGAGAGAACGGCAGTATTTATACTATTGTTCCGCAGGGAGAAGGCTTTACAACAGCAACAGTTGCAACAGATTCAACGGACTGGGTAAAGGATTGCGCTCCGCTTTATATTGATAAAAACGGTCTGATAAAGTATTACAGCTGTGATCTTATCGGAGACGGAAAAGTGCGTGTATTCACAGGAAATACAAATATAGGCACTCCTGTAAGTTCGTATGGAGAATATTCACTTTGTTATGTTGTGGACAGTGCCCATCACCTTTATGAATTGAATTTCTCTGGTTCCTTCATAAAGACTAAGCTTGCCGATGATGCAGTATCTGTCAGGGCAGGCGAATTATACGACAGTGTTGAGTACGTTACTACAAGAGGAGATGTTAAAACAGTCAAAACGAGCAGAGCTGGTTCAGGATATTCAAGAACAGACGGAAAGAATATAGGCGTACACGGCGGAACGTTCTATATACCTGAGTATCAGAGGCGTGAAATAAGCGAAAACGATGCTGTATTTTCCTATTATATCGACAGCTCTGATACAATGTCGCTTTCATTTTTAGGAGATTACTGCGGACTTACAAATGTTGCGGATGAAGTTGCATCGGCGTATGATAAGGAGCAGGATAACGGCTATGTTTATTTTCTCCGTACAGACGGCAGTATATGGGGATATAACCTCGATAAAAAACAGTGGCAAGAAGCCGTTGCAGGCACAGCTCCGAAAGAAGAGCATAAGCAAGTCAGAGGAGACGTAAACGCTGACGGAGAGTTTAATGTTTCTGATGCAGTTCTTTTCCAGAAATGGCTTTCCGGCGACAAGAACACAAAGCTTGCTGACTGGAAAGCGGCTGATTTTTATTCAGACGATAAGCTTGACGTATACGATTTCTGCCTTATGAAGAAAGAACTTGTTTTATAATATATAAAAGCTGAGCGGAACTGTAAAAAAGTTCCGCTTTAGTCTGCCAAAACACTATTGCGTAACGCCGAGGACGGCGTTGCCTACAAATTATTACAAAAAGATATATTTTTATTTCTAACAAAAAGCCTGTCCGAAATCACACGAACAGGCTTTTATTATTATTTAGAAAGCAGTTCCTTCTTCATTGAAGTCAGGTCAAATATGTCCAGTCTGTCATCTCTGCAAAGGTCAGCAGCCTGCCAATGTGTCAAAGATGTATCAGACTGACTGAGAAGCCAGCTTTGAAGCGCAACAGCGTCAGCAACACTGAAAACTCCGTCAGCATTTATGTCTCCTTTTTCATAAGTGTACGGCAGCCATAATTCGCTCAGCCATCCGCTTCTTTTTTCGATAAAACTGCGGAGCATTTCAGCTGAATCGGTAAAAGAACTTCCACTCATGATAGACGGTAACGGAGAGTATTTATCTCCGCCGTAGGTATGCCAGCGGGCGTTGTTCATTTCAGCAGACGGGCGGATAGTGTCAGCAAGACGTTTAAGGTAAGGAGTATCTCCTGTTGCAAGTTCATCGAGGTAAGGTCTGAAATCCTTGAAGTAGTATTTTGCGACAAGTCTTATAAAGTCATCGTCCTTGTAAAGTGTACCTGCCCAGCTTATCCCTACAGTCGGACGACCGCTTTTTGAAGATGAACTTGGTATGCCGTCATCGTAGCCGTGTATAGGCATATAGGCAGCGTACAGGCTGTTATACCTGTTTGAATAGCCTCTTTTTCCGTCAGAATTTCCGCAAATGGTATACAGATTATTGTAGCTGAAATCGAAATCCCATTCCGGACTGAAATGGAGTTTGCCGTCGCCGTTTTCATCGGAATCTTTCCAAAGGAAGAAGCTTGAAGAAGTTGCGTCGATATTTTCGCTTATTTCCTGTACAAGATAGGCTTTTGCGAATGAATCAACGTCAATATAGTCGCTGTAATGCCTGCCTTTGGAGTTATAGCCGTCTTTGGAGTATATCGCATCG
>DEBW01000113.1:4858-7198 GCA_002348905.1 Ruminococcus flavefaciens
TCCTCGGCATCCTGTACCAGTGAGCGGATATATTCTATCTGAGCTTTGGAAGCATATTGAGGTTCTTTTACAGCGACAGCCTGTCCACGGGAAGTAACGAAACCGCTGTCACATTTTGTGCCGTACCTGTTCCATTGCTGAAACTCCAGCAGATAGCCTCCGGTAATGTCGTCAGGATCGTTAGGAATATCGAAATACTTATAGCTGTTTTCCATATATTCTGTGCAGTCGTTAGCTCCGACGACTACCTGAGGATATTCTTCAAGGTCACGGATGTTGTATTCTTCCGTTTCTTCCTCCAGATCACGGATGTTTATGCGGTTTTTCTGTATCTGAACTTTTTCATAGAGCTGATAAGTGCCACGGTATGAGCCGTCAGCATAAAGGTCGGCGTAAACGGAATCCATAACACATTCAATACCGGCAGACTTGCACATTTCCTCGGTAAGTTTGTTCCTCAGCATGGAATGGTCAAGATAATTGGAAAGAAGCACCCATTTTTTAGCCTTGCCCATACCGTAAAGGTCAGCTTTTTTCGCAAGTTTCAGATTATAAGATTTCTTTTGGCTGAAATCCCATGAGGAATTGCCATGAGAGGTCAGCTTGTCGATATCTCCGCTGTATTCGGTGTGTCCGTCAGAGGAAAGCATAAGTATTTTTCCGGTTTCGGTGAGATTACGGTTAGCATCAAGAGCATCCAAGCCGGTGTTTGATGTGGAAATATAGATACATCCGAGATTTGACTGCATAATTTTAAGAGTACCGCAGTCTTTGCCGCCGACTTTAATGCTGAAAGAATCAGCTTTGCTGAGCAGGTCGGTAGTTTTGTTGGATTTGACAGGCTCGTCATTGAGAAAAAGAGTATCATCGGCGGTATAACTGATAACAAGCGAACTACGGTCAGCGGTTGAAGGGAGAAATACATAACGGCAGTCGTCCCATTCGCTGTACCACCAGTAAGTATAGTCGAGGTCAGTGGTTATATCAGGCGAAAGGTTGCCTATTTTCAGGTCACTTACAGGAATATTGGCATATTTCAGGTCAGCATCATTCGATGATTCTGCTTTTTTTGAGCAGTCTGAAAACGGCGCATCCTTGTTGACCGGCTGTATGCTGAATGCTGAGGAATCGAGCGGAGAAAGTAAAAATGCTGATGTAACGGTAAGAGCTATACATTTTAGTGCTGAGCTTATTATTCTGTTCATTATGTGTGACCTCCATTCTCTGTATATTACTACAGATTATAGCATAAGCCGGACGCAAAGTCAATAAAGCAGCCATAGTATTCGGGTGGAATACTATGGCTTAAAAAAGTTATCCTGCGTTTACCCATTCGCCGTTTTCATCGAGCATTTTGCCGTTGTAGTCAACTGCGTGCATTACTGTTTCCATTGAGAAAACGCCGCCGCTGATTTTTTCATTAGCCGGATTTACAGCTGTGAAACGTACTGTAACATCGCTCATTTTGCATGGGAGTTCGTCCATTTTCAGCTTTGCTATCATTTCACCGGGGCGTACCCTACAGAATGTTTCAGGTAATTATTCGATACCTATAAATGTGTAATCCTGAGCTTCAATTGCGTTTTTGATAACATCAGCGGAAACGTCCTTGCTGAGAGTTATCACAGCAACATCGTTGTTGTGGTCAGGNNAAAATAGTAGGCAATGTATACTAATTTCTCGAACTAAACCAGTTTTTAGTATACACAGCATCCAGCACTCGGCCCCAATTGGAGAAAGAGTTGCCAAAGCGTGCACAGAATTAAACGAAAACTGCTTTCAATGTCTGAACAATCCCTTCTTTTCATAAGGAACAGACTCCACGGATAGACAGGTATAGCCGGTCTCGCTGATGGCAGCTTTTAAGACCTGTTCATCAATGGAACTTTCCGTCAGAAAGGAGGCTTCCCCTTTACTGTGTGATGCAGCTACCTTTTTTGCGGACGGGACTGTCTTTCGGATTGTGTCGCAGATGTGAGCCTCACACATACCGCACATCATGCCTTCGATCTTAACAGTTTTTGTCATAGTTTTTTCCTCCTTGGTATTTTTGGGTTTTATTTTTTTATCATGACTTGCATCATGAATTTTAACTAAGTTGAGCCTGAGAGCATTCATGCACACGCAGAAGCTTGACATTGCCATAGCCGCCGCACCGTATGCAGGCTTCATTTCGATGCCGTAAAGACCTATTGCAAGAGGGATGCATACCGCATTGTAGATGAACGCCCAGAAAAGGTTCTCGTGTATATTTCGTATAGCCGCACGGCTGAGACGTATCGCCGCAGAAACGTCCGTGAGCCTGTTTTTCATGACAACGATATCAGCCGCATCAATTGC
>DEBW01000113.1:7327-7815 GCA_002348905.1 Ruminococcus flavefaciens
TCGTTTATACCGTCGCCGACCATGATTACTTTACCATGCTTTTTCAGCTCGTTGATTTTCTTTGACTTGCCCTCAGGGAGAACTCCTGCAACAACTTCATCAACTCCGGCAAGCTTGCCGATAGCGTTTGCGGTACGCTGATTGTCACCTGTGAGCATTATGACCTTTACGCCCATTCCTTTAAGTTCTTTTACAGCATCAGCAGAATCAGCCTTTATCGTGTCTGCGACTGCGATAATTCCGGTAAATTTACCGCCTTTAGCAAACAGCAGGGGAGTTTTGCCCTCGTCAGAAAGCTTGTTTACAGTGCTTTCAAAGTCAGCCGGAAGTTTATATTTTCTTGAAATATAGCTGTAGCTTCCGCCTTCGAGAACTTCACCGCCAAGCACAGCGGAAAGACCGTTTCCGGCAATTGCCTTGAAATCTGTGACTTCGGGGATATCCATGCCGGCAGTTTTTTCGGTTACAGCCTTTGCAAGCGGATGTTC
>DEBW01000113.1:7888-9143 GCA_002348905.1 Ruminococcus flavefaciens
ATGGCAGTATATCCGTAACAGCAGGCTTTCCCTCGGTAATAGTTCCGGTCTTGTCGAGAGCGACTATATTCGCTCTGCCGACGGCTTCAAGAGAGGCTGCGGTCTTGTAGAGTATGCCGTTTTTAGCTCCGACACCGCTTCCGACCATTATAGCGACCGGAGTTGCAAGTCCGAGCGCACACGGACAGCTTATTACAAGTACGGATATTGCTCTTGCTACAGCAAAGCTGAACTCCTTTCCGACTATCATCCAGCCGATAAGCGTAAGCATTGCTATGCCCATAACAGCCGGAACGAATACGCCTGAGACCTTGTCGGCTATTCTCGCAAGCGGAGCTTTTGTAGCGGCTGCATCCGATACGGTTTTGATTATCTGCGAAAGGGTAGTGTCCTCGCCAACTCTTGTGGCACGACAGCGTATATAGCCTGATTTGTTTATAGTAGCCGCCGAGACTGGAGAATTTTCCACTTTATCGACCGGTATGCTTTCACCTGTGAGAGCAGATTCATCTACGGACGATGAGCCGTAAACAACAACTCCGTCAACAGGAATGCTTGCACCGGGCTTTACTGCGAAAATGTCGCCCTCTTTGACTTCTTCGATGCCGACTTCACGTTCTTCATCGTCCTGATAGAGTACAGCTGTCTTTGGAGCGAGCTTCATAAGACCTTTCAGCGCATCGGTAGTACGTCCCTTTGACATGGCTTCAAGCATTTTACCTACCGTGATAAGCGTTGGTATCATAGCTGCGGACTCGAAATACAGGTTCATTCCGTACTTCATAACGACTTCGTATTCGCCGTTGCCCTGAGCGAGTATCATGATGAACAGTTCAGCCAGAGAGTAGGCGAAAGATGCACTTGAACCCAGTGCAACGAGAGTATCCATATTAGGATGTCCGCTGAAAAGCGATTTGAAGCCGTTTGTGAAGAATTTCGCATTTATCATCATGATAATGATAGCCAGCAGCATTTCAAATACTCCGAGGAATACATGATTATCGAATGCGGCAGGCGCAGGGAATCCCCACATCATATGTCCCATAGAGAAGTACATGAGGACTAATAGCACGACCGCTGATTTTATGAGCCGTTTCCTTAGTTTAGGAGTTTCGGTATCTTTAAGAGGTTCGTCATCATAAGCCTGAGATTTAGCAGCTGCGCCTTTTTTTGAAGCGCCATATCCTGCATTCTCGACAGCACTGATAATGTCTTTTTCTGATGCAGTACCCTCAACGCCCATAGAATTGGTGAG
>DEBW01000113.1:9234-9481 GCA_002348905.1 Ruminococcus flavefaciens
CTGCAAGCAGCACAGCTCATACCGGTTACATTGTATTGCTCCATAATACTCCTTTCTGTTATTTCATGATCTTCTGCAATGTACTTACAAGCTCGTCTATGACCTCATCATTTCCGGCACGTATGTCGTTCACAACGCAGCTTTTCATATGAGATGCGAGCAGTTCCTTGTTAAAGCTGTTCAAAGCGCTGTTTATAGCTGATACCTGAGTTAATATATCAGGACAGTATGCATCATTTTCGAGCAT
>DEBW01000113.1:9636-9820 GCA_002348905.1 Ruminococcus flavefaciens
ACAGCAGCATTTATTCTCTTCCATAGAATCACTCCTTGATATACCCCGGCGGGGTATCTTTCAACTATATTATATACCCCTATAGGGTATTTGTCAAGAGGCAAAATAAAAAAATAATTTTTTAACTGCAAAACAATAAAAACAAACCGCTCGGATATGTAAAGTGACCCGCCCCCTGTCAAGT
>DEBW01000090.1:0-289 GCA_002348905.1 Ruminococcus flavefaciens
CTGAGCTTCTTCCACATACGTTCGCTGACCTTACCCTGATTGTTAAGTGTCTGGAATGTCAGCCCGTTTATAAGGTTCGTATTATTGAAGATACAGTGCAGATGTATATGGTCTTTATCGGTATGAACAGCAAGGTAATACTGGTACTGATCCTGCAACAGCTTTTCGCATAAAGCTTTACCGATCTCCATAGCCTTTTCGGGAGTAACTTCACCAGGGCTGAAACTTACTATAAAGTGTTGTGCGAGAACGGAACTTTTAACCGTTCCGATGTCGGCTCTTACCTGTG
>DEBW01000090.1:388-1238 GCA_002348905.1 Ruminococcus flavefaciens
TGCCGCAGCCGGTGTAACTTTGATTGAAAAGATCTTAGTTGCTGCCATATCTGTTCAACTCCGTCCTGAAGCTCGGTTATATCTTCCTTGTAGATGTTGTTTGTGCTGTTTACTCTGACAGCGATCTGATTGATGTTTCCGGCAATATTACGTGTAAGCCGGAGCAGTTCTTTCAGGTCGTTGGCATCGAACTGAACGATAAGTGTTTCAAAGAATGCGATGCGCATGAATTCACTCTTTGACTTGTACCCGCTGAGAATAAACTTCCTTTCAAGGTACTCGTATTCTTCCTGCGTTAGTCTTACCTGAACACTGCGTGTTCTCTTGATATTTTCCTCCATTTCTCCTCCTTTTCTTTTCGGGGTCTTAGGGGCAAATGCCCCTGACAAGCTGTGGTGCTGAAGCACTCAAATCTCAGATTTGTAGTGCGCCAGTACCATGCTTGCTGTTTTTGAGAACGCCCTTTCCGGGCGTTCGGTAAACAGAGCCTTCGGCTCTATGATTTTACCGAAAGTATGAGGAAGAAAAGAGTCGATCCCTCTTATAAAAGCTCCCTCACTTATATACCGAAAAAATACAACTTTTAACGGGTATTTTATAATTTTTTTATATTATATTTGCACTATCAAGAAATTGTTGTGGTATTTACACGATATTCTCTTTAATCACAAAATATGGGTTGATTTATGGAAATAAAAGTGATATAATAACAATATAGGAAGTTGAAATGATTTATTCAGTGTTTAACAGTATGTGAACAGAGAAATTTATATTCATTTTTATGGTTCTGGTTATTGGAAGTTTTACAGATTTATAATGGGGAAAGATTATGAGAAAAGCATTGGAGATC
>DEBW01000090.1:1289-3279 GCA_002348905.1 Ruminococcus flavefaciens
CTACAGACGTCACCGTATCGTAGAATACATAAGATTTAACTTGCTCCTGCTTTGACCAGCGGGAGCTTTTTTCTTGTAAAGAATACGGCTCTTTCTATCGTAGTACCACATTGAAAATTATACCATTGTATGGTATAATAAGGATGAAAAACACGATAAAAGGCGGTGACGCATTCAACTGGACCAGAACAAGTATGAACAAGGAAACTTACACGAAAAGTGTAATCAGGAAAACGTTTATGCTTCTGACTGAAATAAGTTCTGAACTTATGGATAAAACCGAATATATTCAGCAGAGTATTGATGAAAGTTTTCATCAGGCATTTGCCAGATATATTGACGGAATCGGTTCTGCCATCACTAAGGAAGAAATAGAAGAGATAACAGGAGTATCCAAAGCCTCACTTTATCGCTATATTTCTCTGAAAGATGAAACTTTACCGGATACCGATACACTTATTTCACTATGCGTAGGTTTAAGATTATATTATCCTCGCATTGAATATCTTTTTTCTTTGGCAGGTAAACAGCTAACTGCACACAGTCAGAAGTATCGTATATGCAAAAGGTATATGTTAGGCTGTTTTTACAATATGAATATGACAGTTGAAGCTCTTAATGAGGAGCTTATAAGTCATGGACTTGTTCCTCTCAGAAAAGAGAAATGAGAAAAGAGTAATGTGAACAATGATAATTCCAAATTAACGGCACAGGAAGTATTTAGTGATTTCCTGTGCCGTTTTTGCATAAATTATGATATATATCATACAGTGAGTAATGGATATAATATAAGCTGAGGTGTATGGAGCTAAGTCGAATATCAATGAAATGAGAAAGTGAAAGATGTGTTTGCTAGATTTCACATATATATTTAGAGAAAAAATCTCTAAATACGCAATTTGATTATTGACATTTCTGTGATTTTTGGGTATAATAAAAGAGAAAACCGGAAGGGGGCATGTTCTATGCTGGTCAAAGTATTAATTGACAACTATAAATCCTTTGATAAGAACGAAGAACTTTCGATGATTTCCTCAAGCAAGATGCAGGGAAATAAAAATCATCGTGTAAAGATAAAGCAGACTCAGCTCTTAAAAAACGCTATCGTTTACGGTGCGAATGCATCAGGTAAATCAAATCTTGTATCTGCGTTCGCATTTATCAAGAACGTTCTGATGGAAGGGCTGCCTGTAGGCTCTGTAAATGATTTTTGCAGAAGCAGTCAGGAGAATAAAACAAGAGAGAGTATCTTTGAACTACAGTTTACAGTAGGAGATACTTTTTATGCCTATGGCTTTTCTGCTATCCTCAGTCAGAGAAAGATCACTGAAGAGTGGATGTACGAACTGATGCAGGATGGCAGTTCACATCAACTGTTTATCAGAGAAGGCAGCAACAAACCTGTACTTGGTGAGAGTGTAAAGCTTTCGGCAGCTGAGAAGAGCAGATTTGAGGTTTATTCGGAAGACTTTGCTGGTCAGGATACCCGTCTGTTTCTTACAGAAATGAATCGTGGAAAAAAATATGCTAAGAATTCAAAACTCAGCTTTTTCTCTGAGGCGTTTGGATGGATCATGAATAATATTATTGTCATCAATCCGAATATAGGTATCTCTAATACAGAAGCATATTATAATGATGAATCCCTTGATAATATCAGCAGGCTTATTCAGACGTTTGACACTGGTGTGACCGAAATCAGAACGAGGAAGATTACTGTAGATGAAATGGGAAAGATGATACCCGCGGAAGTCGTGCAGAGCATTTTTGCTCACCTGAAAGCACAGATGCAGATGACAAATATGCCGGGAATTCAGATGACTTGGAGAGTTGAAGGCGGATTTTTCAATATTCGCATTAAGGAAAACTCGGAACCGGAGATCACAACACTTGTCCTCCGACATGGGAAATCCGTTTTTGATTTTAGTTTCTCAGAGGAATCAGACGGAACCAAGAGATTGTTTGATCTGATCGATATGCTGCTTACAGA
>DEBW01000213.1:0-8341 GCA_002348905.1 Ruminococcus flavefaciens
GCAGAGTATAGCCATTATCTCGGAAGCGACTGTGATATTGAAGCCGTCCTCACGAGGTACGCCGTTAGCCTTTCCGCCGAGACCTACAACGATATTTCTGAGCGCACGGTCATTCATATCCATGCATCTCTTGAAGAGTATGCGTCTCTGGTCGATCTTCAGCTCATTTCCCTGCTGGATATGGTTATCGAGCATAGCACAGAGGAGATTGTTAGCGGCAGTTGTGGCGTGCATATCACCAGTGAAGTGAAGGTTTATATCCTCCATTGGAACTACCTGAGCGTAACCGCCGCCGGCAGCTCCGCCCTTGATACCGAATACTGGTCCGAGTGAAGGCTCACGGAGAGCGAGTACAGCTTTTTTGCCTATCTTGCCCATAGCCTCAGCAAGACCTACGCTTACAGTAGTTTTGCCTTCTCCTGCCGGAGTAGGATTGATAGCAGTAACGAGAATAAGCTTGCCGTCCTCTTTGAAAGCGAGCTGAGAGTAAAGGCTCTCTGAGAGTTTAGCCTTGTAGTGACCATAAGGTTCAAGGCAATCCTCGCTTATGCCAAGTCCGGCAGCGATTTCGGTAATTTTTTTCATTTTAGCGTTCTGAGCGATCTCTATATCAGATAACATTTAAAAATCCTCCGTTCAAAAGGTTATAGCTCTATTATAACACAAAAACAAAAATTTGTCTACTACTTTATCAATTATTAAAGCAGTATTCCATAATGCTCTTATCTCCGCCGGTGGAAAGGTAGCTGTAGTAGCCGAGTATAGACGAAGCATCTTTAGCATCGGTATTTCCGTCAAAGTTGATATCTGCACTTGCTGTCTGCTTATCCGAGAATGTATGCTCATTTCCGACAGACAAATTTGAGTATTCAGCTAAAACTGCGCTTGCATCCTTAGCATCTATCGTACTATCGCCGTTTGCATCGCCCATTTCAGTGTCACACGCAGGCAGTTCAGCAGACTGAAAATCATGGAGTGATGACGGGCAGAACAATGTCCATGTTGCGTGATAACCTCCGGCATTTTTCATGTCAGCGTCGCTTCTCATGAACCATTGATACTTTACATTATCGCCGTCGTCCCATGTAGTGTCGATGTGAAACCATTCGCCGTTTATTTTAACAACATTCCATGCATGGTCGCCGTTGTGGACACAACAAGTCTTGATGCCGGCTTCATGCAAAAGCAAGTTATAAGTTTTAGCATATCCCTCGCATACAGCAACTCCGTCCATGAATACGGCTGAATCTACGTGATCTCCAAGATATTGCTCCGCATCGTTGCCGTATACAGTATTTGCACATACCCAGTCATGAAGCGCCTTTACCTTCTGAATGTCGGTCATGCTATCGTCTGTGACCTCAGATACGACCTTTTTTGCCGAGTTTACGGTAAATTTGTCTATAAATCCGACTTCATCGGCAGTCTGCCAGTTTTTCATTATGTATTCTTTCAGCTCAGGAGCAAACTCAGCGCTTCCGTCTTTTACGACTTCTATTCCGTTTATTGTATAAAGCTTAGGACAGTTGTTGAAACAGCGTCCGGAAATGTTATCATTCAGGTCAAGATTCACCTCTGAAAGTTCAGTACAGCCGTTGAATGCAAGCTCGCCTATATTGCTTTTACCGTTGAAAGTTACTTTTTCAAGCGCTGTACAATCAGAGAAAGCATTAGAACTTATCTCAGTTTCTCCGTTTGCAATAATTTCTTTCAGGTTATTGCAGCCTTTGAAAGCGTTAGAGCCTATGGTATTCTTTCCTGACGGAAGTTCAAGCTTTTCAATAGCAGCTCCCTGAAAAGCATTTTGATTTATTATCAGCTCTTTGATATCAGGAGAGAACACCAGATTTTCCACAAATGAATTTTCAAACGCACTATTATAAATACTTACGCAGTCGCCTGCTCCAAATTTCACGATTTTGAGCGTAGAGGGGAAATTGCTTGCGGCAATCTCACAGTTTCCCGGAAGGTCAAGCTCTTTTATCTTTGTGCCTGTAAGTACCGCATTTCCTTTCATTAAAAATTCATCGCTTTGTATGACAAGCTTTTCAAGTGAACTGCATCCGTTCAGTCCGAAACCTTCTATCGACTTTATATTCGGAGGTATAACAAGACTTTTCAGCGCAGTACATCCATTCAGAAAATTAATTGAAGTTATATTTTCATTTTCGGGCAGAGTTATCTTCTCAACATAGTCACTTCTGATACCCGTAATGTGTTCTGCATCCTTATCAAAAATAACTTCCCTGACCGTTGTATTCTCAAATAATATATCATTAGACCTGTTGCCTGCGGTTATCTTCACACCTTCAACCTCAGACGGTATCGTAAGCACTTCTGCACTTCCAAGATACCTGTAAAGTGAAGTAACAAGTTCGCCGCTCTTGTTGTAAGAATAGTTAAGAACCCACTCTCCAACTGTCTTTCTTCCGCTGTTAAAGCTTGCTGTCGCATTTTCGTCCCTGTATTTTTCAGGTATCTCAAACGGAGTATTTTCAAATGCCTTATTCGACACAACTAACAAATTATCATGGAATATAACATTTTTAAGGTTCAGACAATAGCTGAAACACCTATCCGGTATAAATAATACGCTCTCAGGGATATTCACCTCAGTCATTGAGCAGTTGCTGAAAGTATACTGTTGTAACTGGTCGATAGTATCCGGAAGTGTGAGCTTATTAATATTATGCGCTCCGCCGAATACGCCCTGCTGTATCCTTTTTACCGGATATCCGCACACGCTTTCGGGTACGACAACATCATACATTTCATTATATGCTTTCTTAGTCCATGTGCCAATTGTAAGATAATCTCCTGAATCTGACGCTGAATAGAAATATTCAAAATCGCCTTGTTTAATACCGCCTATCTCTCTGTTTTTCAGAAGTCCCTGCGGAAAAATGCACTCGCAGTCATCCGGTATCACAAGATAATACCAGCTTGAACGCTTATTTGAAAATGCATCAATGTCAATGGACTTTACCTTAATTCCGTCTATTTCAGACGGAAAAACTATATTGAAATCATCTGTTGCTAACGGATCACCGTTATACTTTATAATATTTACTGCACCGTCGGTCACTTCATACTCCCAGTCGCCAAAGGTCTGAGATTCGGCATATGAAGCTGTCATTTCATGCGCCGTATACGGCAAAGCTCCGCACATACAGCTGAATAATGCAACTGCTGATGTCATGACTGCTATTGACTTTTTCATAAAAATACCTCCTTAACTTTTTAACGCCTGTCACGCCTTACTATATTAGTCGTAATAATTCGTCTGATATCGCAGTAAATCCGTATTTTTTCACATATTATTCAAAATATATTCCATAATACTCTTATCTCCGCCGGTAGAAAGGTAGCTATAATAAGCGAGTATAGACGAAGCATCCTTGGCATCGGTATTGCCGTCAAAGTTAATATCTGCGCTGGCTGTCTGCTTATTCGAGAATGTTTGCTCATTTCCGACAGACAAATTTGAGTATTCAGCTAAAACTGTGCTTGCATCCTTAGCATCTATCGTACTGTCGCCGTTTGCGTCGCCCATTTCAGTGTCACACGCCGGCAGTTCAGACGATTGGAAGCTATGAAGTTCCGACGGGCAGAACAATGTCCATGTTGCGTGAGAGCCTCCGGCATTTTTCATGTCAGCATCACTTCTCATGAACCAGTTGTAGTTTACATTTTCTCCGTCGTCCCATGTAGTGTCGATGTGAAACCACTCGCCGTTTATCTTCACAACGTTCCATGCATGGTCGCCGTTGTGGACAAAACAAGTATCTATGCCTGATTCGTGAAGCAAAAGGTTATAAGTTTTAGCATATCCCTCGCATACTGCAACTCCGTCCATGAATACGGAAGAATCCACATGATCTCCGAGATATTGCTCTTTGTCGTTACCGTACACAGTATTTGCACACACCCAGTCATGGAGCGCCTTTACCTTCTGAATGTCGGTCATGCTATCATCGACTACCTCAGATACGACTTTTTTTGCCGAATTTACGGTAAATTTGTCTATGAATCCGACTTCATCGACAGTCTGCCAGTTTTTCATTATGTAGTCTTTCAGCTCAGGAGCAAACTCAGCACTTCCGTCCTTTACGACCTCTATGCCGTTTATTGTATAAAGCTTATGACAGTTGCTGAAACAGCGTCCGGAAATATCATTACTGAGGTCAAAGCTTACTTCTGAAAGTTCAGTACAGCCGTTGAATGCAAGCTCGCCGACCTCAGCTTTTCCACTCAGCTCCAGTTTTTTCAGACCTGTACAGCTTTCAAAGGCATAGTTTCCTATCTTAGCATCACCGTTTATGGTAATTTCTTTAATGCCTCCGCAGTTTCTGAAAGCATTCATATCTATCTTTGTAAGACCTCTGCCAAATTCCACATTTTCTAAATCCTGTGAATTGCTGAACGCATTTTTGCCTATAGTCACATTAGCTATTGCATCGTCAGCCGATTCTGAAAATTCCACGCCCTGTATCTTAGAACTATCGAAAGTATGATTTCCTATACTTATATTCTTGATATCATCAGGAAATATGATGTTCTTTATTTCTACCGAATTTTCTACTAAACCATCATAATATCCCCAGAAACTCAATGCATTCAGTTTGTTAATATCTATTGAATCTCCTGATCGGAAAGCCAATGTCCCGATTTTTCCATAAAAAGGATTTCCAGTAATCGTACAGTTTCCGGGCAATTCCAGATACTTAGCACTGCTGAAACCGTAATTCCTGCCTTTTGAATCGAATTTATCCCCCTGAATGATAAGCCTGTCAAAATCTGATTGATTTATCAAACTTGTGAATCTTTCCGGCAGAGTAAGTTCTTTCAGTCCGTTGCAGTTCATGAGAAAGAGCAGATTGCCTGCCCTGTCAGGTATCTCCACAGACTCAAGATACTCGCTTGAAAGATTCGGGATACATAAAACATTATCATCAAATACTACTTTCCTGACATTCTTATTGTCTATGATGATAGGTTCTGAACTGTTGCTCTTTATTTCATAACCGCCAATTTCAGCAGGAATGGTCAGTACACTGTCAGTACCCATATATTTTATAATTGAAGCATCAAACTCATAGTCTACAATACGAATTGACAGTACCCAGTCTCCTACAGTTTTTGTGAACCTATTTGTTTGAACATCTACTGTAAGCCTTTCATCAACATATTTCTCCGGCAGTACAAACGAACTTTCCTTAAAGGCGTTCTGAGATACGGCTACAACATCATCATGGAACACGACTTTTTCAAGCTTCTGACATTTGTAAAAGCACCTGTCAGGTATGATTATAGTCATCTCCGGTATGTTTATCTCTGTTATATTTGAACCCCAGAACATTTCTTCTTCAAACTCTCTTATTGAATCAGGCAGAGTAAGTTTCCGTATATTTGCCGCTTTCTTGAATACATCAGCAGCTATTACCGTGACCGGCTCTCCCTCAACAGTGTCAGGCACAGTGATATCCTTCATATCTTCTTCTGTTACGGCATTTTTATCTGTAATTTTGCCTTCCCAGTTCAAAAGTTCAGCATGACCGTTTCCTAAAGCTGTTCCTTTATGATAAATCTCATATTCAAATCCGTCGATCGTTACCTTGCTGCTTACTGCGTGTACTTCCGTCACAGCAGACGGCATATACGGCAAAGCTCCTCCCATACAAGCTAACAAAGTAAGTGATGCAGCCATTACAGCCATTGTTTTTTTCATGTTCTATTCTCCTTGTCAATAATATATTTTTTAAGATCATACTCTCAATATAACAGACAATTATTTCTATTTTTATATTTCAGTTAAATAACATATATTTTGCAATGCTGTCTGTTCCTCCGGTGGAAAGATAGCTGTAATATCCGAGTATCACAGATGCGTCAGAAGCGTCTACCCTGCCGTTGACATTAAGGTCGGCTCTTACTACATAATCGTGCGGAAATGTATAGTAGCCTCCGACAGACACGTTCACGTATTCGGCAAGTACCTCGCTTGCATCCTTTGCATCTGTTATACCGTCAGCGTTAACATCTCCCATGCGTATACCGCTGTCAGGCACTCTTTCATATGCTTCTGCTGCATCGTATGCGCTCAGTACGCCGTCATAATTATAGTCTCCCTCAACGGCATAGCCTTTCTTTCCAACTATCATATCCCTAAGTTTTTCAGCGTCAGCATAGGTAATACTGTTGTCTGCGTCCATATCTCCCGTCATGGTCACGCAGGCTGGCAATTCTTCCGGCTGAAAGCTGTGCAGGACTGACGGTAATTCTATGCTCCAGCTCGCATGATCTCCTCCGGCTTTTATGAAGTCTACGTCACGCTTCATGAACCAGTCGCTGTTAATAGGCTCGGTATCGTCCCATGTAGTATCAATATGAAACCACTTGCCGTCTATCTTCACGAGATTCCATGCGTGGGCACGGTTATGGACGTAACAGCTTTCAACTCCGGCTTCGTGCAGGAGCAGATTATACGTCTTTGCATAGCCTTCACATACTGCAAGACCGTCCATGAATACGGCTGAATCGACATGATTGCCGTAGTCTGCTTCATTTTCAAGGTCGTACTCCGCATGAGCACACACCCAGTCATGAAGAACTTTTGCCTTCTGCATCTCGTTCATGCTGTCATCGACTGTCTCAGATACCACCTTTTTCACATTGTTTAAGGTGTACCTGTTCATAAAGCCGACATTGTTGGCGGTATGGCAGTTCTTCATCATATATTCCTCAAAAGCAGGCTCTGCTGTGGTGTTTTCTCCCTTTATGACTTCCTCCCCGTTTATGCTGAAAAGGTTAGGACAGTTATTGAAGCATCGTGCAGATATATTGTCGCTGAGGTCAAAGTTCACATCTGCAAGCGCAGTACAGCCGTCAAATGCGAGGTCGCTTATCTTGCTCATGCCGTTGAACGAGACTTTTTCAAGTGCTTCACAGCCGGAAAATGTATTCACATTCACCTCGGCATCTCCGTTTACTGTCACTTCTTTCAGCTTCTTGCAGTTCCGGAAAGCATCATAGGCTATAGAAATATTTCCCTCCGGCAGTACGATACTTTCAAGCGCTGAACCCTTGAATGCATCAAAGCCGATATTCACGTTATCGACCTTATCGGTGAATATCAGGTTCTTTACTGATGAACCGGCAAAAGCTCCGTTTTCGATGCTTACGGACTTTCCGCCACGGAATCTTATCGTTTCAAGACATTCCGGTACATCTTCTATACTGATAGAGCAGTTTCCGGGAAGTTCAAGCTCTTTAAGTCCTGTGCCTGATATGCCGTAGCCTGTTATGGTCACATCATCGCCCTGTATCTCCAGCTTTTCAAGTGATGTACAGCCGTTAAGACCGTTTATGAGCTTCACGCTCGGAGGAAGTACAAGACTTTTCAATGCTGTGCAGTTATTGAGAAAATTGACTGTCTTTATGCCGTCAGCTATGGTAACTTTTTCGAGATATTCGCTTTGCAGATACGGTACACTTTTTACATCCTTGCCGACGATCACTTCTTTGACATATTTATTCCCCTCGATTATATTGTCAAAGTTCTCGCCGATAATCACTTCTTCTGTCCCAATGAAATCAAAGCCCTCTATCTTTTCCGGGATAGTGAGCACCTCATCTGTTCCGATATATTTTGCAATAGAAACGCTCAGTTTTCCGTCTTCTTGATTCATAAACCTGAGCACCCAGTCGTCTCCGACAGTTCTCGTGCAGTAAAGCTCATCAAAAACTACTGTATTTTCATCGACATACTTCTCAGGCATTTCATACGACGAATCTTCAAATGCGTTCTGTGATACGGCTATGACTTCATCGGCTATCGTCACTTTTTTCAGTTTTTTACAGCCGGCAAAGCATCTGTCAGGTACGAAACGAAGGCTTTTCGGGATATTGACCTCTGTCACTGACGAATTGCGGAATGTGCCTTCATACAAGAATGTGATACTGTCCGGCAGAGTTACTTTTCCAAGATTCTCTGCTCCGCTGAACGCACCCGAAGATATAGCCTTTACCGGAAGTCCCTGTATAGTTTCAGGTATGACAACATCACATATAGCGCTGTCAGTTTTGTTTTTATTATTCCAGTTCCTTATTTCAACATAGTCTCCCCATAAATAGGACTGAAAAAACGAACAGCTGAATTCGTCCGAAATATCCTCATCCTCTGCCTGAGTTATAACATCTCCGGCTGGAGATACCGGAACAGGCGACATATCCGCACTCATACAGGAAAATAGTGTAACTGCTGAAGTAAATGCTGCAATGATTTTTTTCATGTTTTTCCACCTCTTTTTTTTACAAATAAGGGCGGATAATATCCGCCCCT
>DEBW01000213.1:8386-9803 GCA_002348905.1 Ruminococcus flavefaciens
TGAGTTCTGATTTCTGAGTTCTGCCGACTTGACGCATCAATCATATCTTTCATCAATTACTCTTGCTGTCTTTTTGGTTGAACGTGGGAGCATACCTATCTCTACTATCTTTACTATAGGTGTGAATCCGATACGGCTCTTTACCTTTTCAGCTATGCGCTTGCTGAGTGCATTCCAGTCGTGGTCGCCGGTAGCTTCTACGTAGATACGCATTGTGTCCTTTCCGTCAAGGTGGGATATACGTATCTGATACTCGCTCGATATCTCGTCAAATGAGCCGATAACTTCCTCTATCTGACTTGGGAACACGTTTACGCCCTTTATCTTCATCATATCGTCAGTACGTCCCATGATAGCGTCTATACGTGGGTAGCATCTTCCGCAGCTGCACTTCTCAGGGATTATGCGTGAGAGGTCATGTGTACGGTAACGGATAAGAGGTGCGCCCTCTTTTACGAGAGTTGTTATAACTATCTCGCCTATCTCGCCGTCAGGAACATTTTTTCCTGTAACAGGGTCGATTATTTCAAGATATATAAAATCGTCCCAGTAGTGCATACCTGATTCCTTCTCGCAGTTTATACCGATACCCGGACCGTATATCTCAGTAAGACCGTAGATATCATAAAGCTCTATGCCAAGCTCTGTTGATATGCGCTGACGCATCTTCTCGCTCCAGCGTTCAGAGCCGATAACTCCCTTTTTAAGCTTTATCTTGTCACGGATGCCACGCTTCTGTATCTCCTCGGCAAGAAGAAGGGCATATGAAGAAGTTGCACATATAACAGTGCTCTCCATGTCCTGCATCATCTGTAACTGCTTGTCGGTATTGCCTGGTCCCATAGGTATTACCATAGCTCCGAGCTTTTCAGCGCCGTTCTGAAAGCCTATTCCGGCTGTCCAGAGACCATATCCCGGAGTTATCTGTATACGGTCTTTCTTTGTTATTCCTGCAACTTCGTAGCATCTTGCGAACATTGTTGCCCAGTCGTCAACGTCCTTTGCTGTGTAAGGGATGATGACCGGAGTTCCTGTTGTACCGGATGATGAGTGTATACGCACTATCTCCTCCTCCGGAGCTGTCATAAGTCCGAGCGGATAAGCGTCACGGAGGTCTTTTTTCTCAGAGAAAGGCAGTTTTGCGAAGTCCTCAGCTGAGTGTATCTCTGTGATGCCTGCTTCACGGAGCTTCTTTCCGTAAAAGCTTCCAGCCTTTTCAAGTGCCTGAATACGGCTGTTTACAAGTTCAATTTGTTTTTCTGTTATCTGCATAGGTTAACATTCCTTTCATTTAATTCATATTTGAGCTGTCAGTAATTATCTGTAGGGAACGCCGCCCTCGGCGTTCCGTTTCCCGTTAATTGTCAATATACAAATAATTATGGATTTATCATAATATTTCGGTCAACGATAATCA
>DEBW01000213.1:9889-13465 GCA_002348905.1 Ruminococcus flavefaciens
CAACAATAATTATGCATTATGCATTATGAATTATGAATTGTTTTTTCACGCCACACCCGGCATGACAAGCTAATGGCTAACAGCTAAAAGCTAAAGGCTGATATCTGAGTTCTCAGTTCTGATTTCTCAGTGCCTTTTCGTTAAGTTCGGCAAACTGTGGTTTAACTGTCTTTTTCATTGCGTCAACGGCATCATCGACAGTGAATGGAAGCACTCCGCTTCTTATGGCTTCTCCGAGCATCACCATGTTCAGCACCTTCGGCGAGCCAAGCTCACGGCAGACCTTGTTTCCGTCAACTTCCATAAGCTTTATGTCACACTTGCGGAGATACTCCAGCATCTCTGTTCCGCAGTAGCCTGATGCTTTAAGCGCTGACGTTACAGGTATCACCGGATTTGTATTAACTATGACTGTACCGCCTTTTTTCAGATACGGGAGCATACGTACAGCTTCTGCCGGCTCAAAGGCTATGATTATATCAGCCTGTCCCTTGCCGAACATCGGACTGTAGATATTCTCGCCAAGTCTGAGAAAGCTGAAAACGCTTCCGCCCTTCTGAGCCATTCCGATAGTCTCGGCACTCATTACGGACATTCCCTTTTCCATTGCACATGAAGCCGTAAGCTTTGAGGTGAGGACTATTCCCTGTCCGCCTACTCCGCAGAGAAGTATATTCTTATTCATTGCATCCGCCTCCTATAGCATTTACAGGGCATACCTGCGTACAAAGTCTGCATCCGGTACAGAGTGAGCTGTCTATCTTCACTTTTCCGTCAGCGATGATTATTCCCGGACATCCGAGGCTGTTTATGCACTTCTTGCAGTTTATGCACTTGCTCTCGTCGATAGTTACCGGCTTATCAGGCTTTATCAGAACTGCACACGGCGACTTGAAGATTATCGCCTTTACTCCCTTTTCGGCAGATACACGCTTTACTGTCTCAACAGCCTTGTCAAGTTCGAGAGGGTTCACAGTCTCGACAGTTTTCACTCCTACGCCTCTGAGTACGGCTGAGATATCCACCTTGTCAACGACCTGTCCCATCATTGTGCGTCCTGTACCCGGATGAGGCTGATGACCGGTCATTGCTGTTGTGGAATTATCGAGGACTATCAGTGTCATATCAGCCTGATTGTATACCGCATTCACAACTCCGGTTATGGCAGATGCAAAGAACGTGGAGTCTCCGACGAATGCAAAGCAGGAAGTATCCGGCTCTATCTTGCCGATGCCCTGAGTTATGTTCACGCCTGCTCCCATACACAGACAGGTATCCACCATATCAAGAGGCATTGCGTTTCCGAGGGTATAACAGCCGATATCTCCGCAGAATACGGACTTTTTGCCCTTCATGGCAGTCTTTACAGCAAAGAAGCTCGCTCTGTGAGGACATCCTGCACATAATACCGGCGGACGGACAGGAAGTTCAGGAGTTTCAGGAAGTACGGCAGTATCCGGCTTTTCCCAGCCAATGAATGAAGCTATGTTTTCAGCTACACTGTCACAGGTGTTCTCTCCGGCAGTTTTCACATTTCCTGTAAGCTTGCCGTATATCTTAGTCGAAAGGTGATACTTTCCGCATACGTATGTAAGCTCACGCTCGATTATCGGATCAAGCTCCTCGATGCAGAGGACTTCATCAAGTCCGCTGAGAAACTCTACCGCCATTTTCTCAGGGAACGGGAACGGAGTTGACACCTTGAACACCTTCGGCGCACTCTTTCCCTCAAGAGCCTCCTGTACATATGTATAGCTGATGCCGTGTGAAGCTATGCCCTTTCTGCAAGAGCTTTCAGAAGCCGGTATAACGAGATTCCTGCTGTACTCTGAGAATACGTCCGAAAGCTCGGCATTGCGCTTTTCAATGTGCATATGGGCATTGTATGAAAGGCGTGGGAAGATAACCCACTTTGAAGAATCCTTGACAAATCCCTCAGGAGCATTCACCCTGTATTCTTCCTTGTCCTTAACATTTATGGAAGCATAGCCGTGACAGACTCTTGTGGTAGGTCTGAAAAGCACCGGAGTATTGTACTTCTCTGAATACTCAAAGGCTTCCTGTATCATGTCATAGGCTTCCTGAACAGATGAAGGGTCAAAGCACGGAAGCTTTGAGAATGAAGCGAAATGGCGTGTATCCTGCTCGGTCTGAGAAGATATCGGTCCCGGATCGTCAGCGACCATTATCACCATACCGCCTTTTACGCCGATATAGGCAAGGCTCATAAGCGGATCAGAAGCCACGTTAAGACCTACCTGCTTCATAGTTACCATTGACCTTGCTCCGCTGTAGGCTGCACCTGCACCGAGTTCAAGGGCAGCTTTTTCGTTTACTGACCACTCGACATAGATGCTGCCGTCATTGTTCTTTGCGGTAGTTTCAAGCACCTCGGTCGAAGGAGTGCCCGGATATCCGCAGATAAGATTCAACCCTGCTGCGACAGCGCCTCTTGCAATAGCAGCGTTGCCCATTAGAAATTCCTTGTGCATTTTTATATACCTCTTTTCGTTGTTAGCTGTCAGAACTCAGTAATCAGAACTCAGATATCAGAACTCAGAACGCAGAAAGTAACTTCTGTAGGGGACGGCGTCCTCGACGTCCCACTCAATTCTGACAACTGAGTTCTAAGCTCTGACAACTTAAACTATATTGTTCTTGATAGCAAAAACTGCAAGCTGTGTGCGGTCTTTGAGCTTTAACTTTTCAAGAAGCTTTGATATGCCGTTTCTCACTGTACCCTCGGCAAGAAAGAGCTTTGATGCTATCTCCTTGTTGTCGCATCCGTCACAGATAAGGCGGATGAAGTCTATCTCACGCTCTGTGAGGTCGAAATTCTTAGGGTCTTGCTGAATGGCAGTCTCCTTCTTTATGGACTGGAACACATTGTCACAGAAAACGTTTATACCTCCGGCTACAGCCTTTATGGAGTTGATTATCTGCTCGTTGTCCATTTCCTTTAATATATAACCGTCAGCACCGCTGGCAACGGCTTTTTCTACAGTTTCCTTGTCGTCGAAAGTGGTCAGTACAAGGACTTTCACTCCGCTGAGCTTCTCCTTTATCTGACGAGTGCCGTAACCGCCGTCAAAGTCCGGCATACGCATATCCATAAGCACAACGTCAGGTTTAAGGCGTATCGCAAGCTCGAAAGCTTCCTTGCCGTTCCCGGCTTCTCCGACTACATTTATGCTTTCATCCTGTGCAAGAACGGCTTTAAGTCCCGCACGGAGTATCTGCACATCGTCGGCTATTATAACATTTATCATATTAACCTCCTTGGATAGTTGTCAGAACTCAGATATCAGAGCTCAGTTATTAGAGCTTAGTTGTCAGTTTATGCGTAAGGCACGGGCGCACGGAATGCGCCCCTACTAATGGCTAATGGCTAATGGCTAACGGCTGATAGGTCACTTGGCACGCTTGTCACCTTGACACCTGGGGTGCGTCGTGAAAAAACAATTCATAATTCATAATTATGGTCGGTTCAACATTTTTTTGTAGGGAACGCCGCCCTCGGCGTTCCGTTTCCCATCAATTGCCAATATACGTATAATCATGGGTTCACCATAATAT
>DEBW01000073.1:0-13835 GCA_002348905.1 Ruminococcus flavefaciens
AAGGTGAAGATGCTGCCGCCGCCGTTGGGGAAGTACTTCTTGTAGACTTCGTGATCAGGGTGATCTGCGAGTGCAGGGTGGAAGACCTTCTCAACCTTCGGATGATTTGTAAGATATTCAAGAACCTTATTTGCGTTCTCTGTGTGGCGCTCTACGCGGAGTGAAAGTGTTTCAAGTCCCTGTAAGAAGATGAAAGCGTGGAAAGGAGAAATTGTAGCGCCTGTATCACGGAGAAGGATAGCTCTGATATATGTAACGAAAGCTGCTGCACCTACAGCCTTTGAGAAGCTGATGCCGTGATAGCTTGGGTTTGGCTCGGATATCCAAGGATATCTGCCGGAGTTGTCCCAGCTGAAATTACCGCTGTCAACGATAACGCCGCCGATAGCTGTACCGTGTCCGCCGATGAACTTTGTAGCTGAATGAACTACGATGTCAGCGCCGTACTCTATAGGACGAACAAGGAAAGGAGTTGCAAATGTATTGTCAACAACAAGTGGAATACCGTGCTTGTGAGCAACTTCAGCTATCTTTTCAATGTCGATAGCATTTGAGTTAGGATTTCCGAGAGTTTCGATATAAAGTGCCTTTGTGTTCTCATCAATAGCAGCCTCAAAGCTCTCAGGGCTATTAGGATCTGCAAATTTTGTTGTTATACCGTAGAGCGGAAGAGTGTGAGCGAAAAGATTGAATGTTCCGCCGTAGAGTGTATTTGCAGCTACGATATTCTCGCCAGCCTTTGCAAGTGCCTGTACAGTATATGTGATAGCAGCTGAGCCGGATGCTGTTGCAAGTGCAGCCACACCGCCTTCAAGAGCAGCTATACGCTTCTCGAAAACATCCTGTGTTGAGTTTGTAAGTCTGCCGTAGATATTGCCTGCATCCTTGAGTCCGAATCTGTCAGCAGCGTGCTGAGAGTCACGGAACACATAAGAAGTTGTTGCGTATATCGGTACAGCTCTTGCGTCAGATGCCGGATCAGGCTGCTCCTGTCCTACGTGAAGCTGTAAAGTCTCGAAATGTAATTTATTGTTAGCCATGATAATTTCCTCCTGAAAAATAAAGTATTTTTAATGATATATTATGCAGCGCCGTTTCAAGCGCCATGTAAAATTCTGGTATGTGCCGTTTATTTCAAGCTGTACATTCGGTCTGTGCCGTTTATAACAGTACGAAGCTGATGCATTGTTTTTGTCATTAGCAACACCCTTTCGTTTGGTATGTCTATATTATACATCGGTTTACTATATTTGTCCAATGCCAAAAATATATCGCTCGTTATAGGAATAAGCTATAACGTTTTTGCATATAGATAAAGAAAAACCTCTGCATAAAAAAATCCAGTACCATATTTCAGGTACTGGACTTTTGGATAATATCCGCCTTATTTTTTCTCTTTTGTCTCTGAGGGCTGTAGCTTTTGTTCTGTTTTTCCGGCTTTTAGTCCTGCATTTTGTTTTCGCTTTTGTTCAAGCTGAGGAATGAATATCTCTTTGTAAACGTAATCGCATATCGCAACAAACGGTATTGCAAAGAGGATTCCGAGTATACCGAATATCTTTCCGCCTATTACTATAGCTATCAGTATGAGGAGACCTGATACTCCGAAAGTATTGCCGAAAAGCTTAGGCTTAATTATTGAGCCGTCGATTGTCTGGAGAATTATCGTGAATATCAGGAATATAAGTGCGTGTACAGGCTTTACCATGAGGAGGATGAATACTCCTATGCCTCCGCCTACCAATGGACCGAATGTAGGCACAAGGTTTGTCACGCCAACTGCAACTGACACGATACCGATGTACTGCATACCGAATATTCCCATTAAGATCGCATTTGTCACGCCGACTATAAGACCGTCTATCAGGTCAAATATTATATACCTGTTCAATATGTCGTTGCATCTTGAAAGGAATACTCTCGATGTTTCGTAAACATCCCTGCGCATCGTAGCCCGCATGAGTTTTTTCAGACCTTTTTTTATCTTGGACTTTGCCGACAGCAGATAAACTGATATAACAAAGGCTATCACCCAGTTTACTACGCCTTTGCCGGCTGTTGTAGAGGCACTGATTA
Organism: Ruminococcus flavefaciens; assembly: GCA_002348905.1. Taxonomy (GTDB): domain Bacteria; phylum Bacillota; class Clostridia; order Oscillospirales; family Ruminococcaceae; genus Ruminococcus; species Ruminococcus flavefaciens_O. The sequence continues at coordinate 2,077 of DEBW01000073.1, forward strand.
TCTTCGGGAAGTTGTCAGAGATGTACTCTACAAGTTTGTTTATCAAATCCTCGGATGAAGCAAGAAGGTCTTTAAGAAGCTGCGCCTTGCTTGAACCGGAGAATGAAAGTCCGAACTCATTGAGCTGTTTCAGAAGCGAAGATGCATACGGACCGAGGTTTGTCACGAAATTGGTTATACTCGTCAGAAGCTGCGGTATGATTATCACCAGTATCAATACCAAAAACAAAACTACCGTAGTAACTGAAAGTGCTACTGACATCGACCAGCGCCGTGATTTCTTCTTTACTCTTTTAAATACCCATTTGTCATAGAATTTAGCCAGCGGATTCATCATGTAAGCCATAGCTGCTCCGCCCATTACCGTTGAAAAATACCCTATAAATTTAGAAATACTCTCCCATACGACATCAAGGTTAGAAAGCAGAAGAAAAAATGCAACGGTGATACAGCCGGCTACGGCATTTGAGAACCACCGCTTCCGCATAAGCTTTTTTATCTTTTTCATTTTTCACCTTCATCATTGCATACATTAATGCAAGCATTTTCCCTATTATAGCACACTATTTCTGATTTTGCAAGCACCAAACGGGCGCAGCGCAATTACGGGGACACTCGTAAACTTGCTCACATTATCTGTAATCATTACCTATCCCACGCCGGCAAGCAATCAGAAATCAGAACTCAGTAATCAGAATTGTGTACAGGCACATTCCGTGCGCCAGTATCATGCTCCCTATTCTTATTTTCTTATCTCAGTATAATAATATACTGCAAGCTGTGTTCTGTCACGAAGACAGAGCTTTTCAAGAAGTGTGCTTATATAGTTTCTTACAGTACCGTCACCGAGGAAAAGCTTGGCGGCTATCTCCTTGTTGCTTAGTCCGAGAGCCACAAGCTCCATTATTTCCTTCTCCTTGTCGCTTATGCCATGAGCGGCAAAGTCGAACTCCTCCTTCGGCTTCATAAGCTCAGGGAGCTTGGTTATTATCTTCTCTCCGAAAACGCTCTGATTTCCCATGACCGCTTCAAGTGCCGGAACTATCCCCTCAAAGTCCTGTTTGAGTATATATCCTTTTGCTCCCATGTTCAGTGCCTTGATGATGTATTCATCGTCTGAGAAGGTCGTGAGATAGAGTATCTTCTCATCCGGAAATTCAGCGAGTATCTTCTCCCCTGCTTCAATGCCCGTCATGCCTTCCATGCGTATATCCATGAGCATAACGTCAGGACGGTGCTCACGGCAGAGTGAAACAGCCTCCTCGCCGGAATGTCCCATAGCCATAACATTTATCTTACCCGAACTTTCGAGTATGGTCTTCAGCGACAAAGCCACAAGCTTGTCATCATCTATTACAATTATATTCATATTTTTTCTCCTACGCTCAATTCTTCGGCAATGATGCAAAAACTCTGAAACCTGTTTCTGACGGCGTAAAGCTTATCACGCCTCTCAGACTTTCGGCACGGTCACGCATATTTTTAAGTCCTATGCCTGTATCTGCAAGTTCCTTGCAAGCTCCGTTGTCCTCTACCTGTAACTGGTAGAATGCTGGATGTTCCCGAACGGATATAAATATACGGTCGCCGGTCGAATGCTTTACAGCATTGGATATGCTCTCCTTGACTATGCCTGCGATACAGAGCTTGACTTTTGCCGGTATGTCATCGGATATGTCATATTCCACTGTCACGCTGAATCTTTCACCTACCGATGAAGCGCTGTCGTCAATGACTTTACGCAGGTCAACAGAATCATCGTGCAGGTCATGTACGCTCTGACGTATGCTCGTCATGGCACTGTCAAGTGTAGATTTCAGACTTTCAAGCGGCTCTTTAAGCTGTTCATCCTTGTTTATGACTATGAGCGCAGCCGACTGCAAAAGCGACCTCGTAAGCATATGTCCGACATTGTCGTGTATCTCTCTTGCGATACGGTTTCTCTCACGCAGAGTTGCAAGGCGCACTTCATTGTCCTGCGCTTCGGTAAGACGGCGGTTTCTGTCATCAAGCTGCATATTTATCTCGGCAGTTTCGTCACGCATCGAGCGAAGCTGTGCGACTTGTTCTTCAAGAGCTGCTACTCTCCCACGCATGACGTAAGCTGTAAAAGCTCCGGCTGCTGAAATAATCATCTGCATCGGAACTATTTCCGCCATATCCGGTACTACCAGAAGCATCGGCAGAGCTGTCCATTTTTTCTTCATGCTGACAGCTTCATAGACTATAAGCGGCGCTCCGCATACAAGTACAGGGAAAAATACAACAGCAGCTGAATACAGCATTATCAGTACGCTGCTAATTCTCTTGTCGGTCAGCAGAGCAGACAATGATGATACTGTCAGAAGTACAAGCATACCTGCTACCGAACCTGAAAAGTCTCCTGAAAATGAAAAGGCAACGGCACACAACAAAGCCGCAGCCAGCCTTTGAAAAATATCGTCCATAGCACACCGCCCTTCGTCTTATTATACCATACTCATTCCCGTTTTGCAAGGAATTTTGTTAGGAAAATAGCAATATCCGCTTCTTAATGCTTGACAAATCTGAATAATTATGCTATAATGTCTGCAATGGGGCATTAGCGCAGTTGGGAGCGCATCACACTGGCAGTGTGGGGGTCAGGGGTTCAAGTCCCCTATGCTCCACCACTATAAATAGCTTAAAATAGGTGCTTTCTTAAAATTTAGAAAGTACCTATTTTTGTACTACGACACTATCCTATACATTCAGCAGCTTCGGCTATGTCCTCACCTCCTTCAAATGGGTATAAGAAAACCGCTCATTGCTGGGCGGTTTTTGATAATGTTTCAATTGTTTTAATATCTGATATTTCAATGCCCAAGTAATGAGTATCCATATCCAATTCTATTTCGTCTTTACCAGAGGAAGTATCAAAGCCATTAACAACTCCGGTAATTATCCCAATATTTTCTGCGTTATCTTTTGTAATTACTTTCACCTTTGTTTCAAAATCAAAATATTTTTCAATATCCTTCATTGTCATTTCTTTTTCACCTTCCTTTTCTTACTTGGATAGTCCGGAACTATATGAACACCATTCTTACTATAATGAATTCTAAATACTGTTGTTTCAGCAGTTTTACCATTGAGGTTATTTACTGCAATACCGATAACCTTATCGTTTGTGAGTATCGTTTCTTCGTTATCCCATTTACCATTCCTTTTACTAAGCTTTATTTCACCTGTGCCTTTATAATGGTTTACTAATTCTAAAACTTCATCATCAGAAATGGTGAGATATGGCGGTCCGTGTTGCTTAATTGCTTTCAAACCGGCTTTTCGTTCTTCATACATCTTAGTACCTGCTCGATGTATATCCTGTCTTGGAACGAGCTTATCTGTAGGCATAAGAAGAATAACCTCTTCTCTGATTCTGCGTATTTCAGCAGCTCTTTTACGCTGTTCTTCCTCTTGTTTAATTATATCACTTTCACCAGAATTGTCAATAGACGAATCATGAACATTGACCGGATTTCGTGAAAGCAATTCCTTCCGCTCCTCAGCCGTGACCTTATCCGTGACCTTAGCACCCACAGGCGAAACTCTGACAGGCGACGGCTTACCGCTGCCCTTTGTATACTTACCCTGCATGATGTTTCCGAGACCGTCTGCGGTCACACGCTCACGCTGCTGAGGAAGTCCCATAGCCTTTGAGTTAGTAACACGATATACCGATAAAAATCAGCATTTTTCAGCGAAAACCATTGATTATTGAAAAAGTTTTTTGAAATTCAGCGTTTTGCATAAAAAGCTGTCATTTTTGAAGATTTTGATTTTTAGGTTTCATCGCTTTAATTTTTTATAAGAAGAATATATTGACAAGTTAAAAATTAGGGCGTATAATAAAATTAGTTGTAATTACAGAAGTACAGCTTTTCATTTTCGGGAAGCGGATTTTTTTCAGGGAGCGTGGTACAATGATTTGCGGCAACTGCGGAAGGCGTATGAAAATCGGCAAATTCAAAGTATCTGTAAACGGTGTCGGCGCTATGAGCAGTCATACTTTCCCTGTGATCGAGTGGTATGAAGGCGATAAGCTCGTGGCTGAGACAAATACTTCACAGACTCCCGGCTTTTTCTGTCAGGACTGCGGTATAATCACCGGAGTTTTCCTGCGTGTAAAACAGGTCGGTTTCACCAAGGACTACGATCATGACATTGATGATAATATCGACAAACTCCCCAAAAAGAGCTGTCCGGAGTGCGGTACAGAACTTGATATCGACTACCCACGCTGTCCGGAATGCGGATATATATTCTGAGGAAACAAGGAAATGGACGAAATTAAAAAAAGATATTATCTTATTGACTACGAAAACGTCAATAAATCCGGATTTAACGGCATAGAAAAAATGACAGAAAATGATACTGTAGTCATTTTTTACACTAACAATGCAAATACTTTAACGTTTGAGTTACATTCTGCTCTTATAGCTTCAAAAGCTGATATACAGCTCATGAACGTAAAATGTGGCGGAAAAAATGCTCTTGATTTTCAACTTGCTACATATCTGGGTTATTTGATATCAAATGAAACTTTAACTGATATCCACATAATTAGTAATGACAAGTCATTCGAGTTTTTAAAGTCATTTTGGAAAGAACGCAATATAGAAATAGAAATCAATTCGGATATTGCAGGAAATATCACAAAACTTCTGCCTGCTGTTGTAAAGGTAAAAACTGAAAGTGCGTTTGATATAGCCGTAAAGCCCTTAAATCTTAATAAAAACGATAAAGATAAATTGCAAAAAATTTTTAATGCTGCTTCAGGGGTAAAAGATATTCCAAAGCGCAAACAACATATCAGTTCTGAAATATGTAAAGCGTTTGGTAATTCAAAAACTAAAAAATACTATTCTGCTTTAAAACCAATTATAAAGTAGTATAAATTTAAACGGAGGTTTAATTATGACTTACAAAGAAAGTTTTATCAAATTCATGGTTGAGTGCGGAGTGCTCACATTCGGTGAATTCACACTGAAAAGCGGAAGAAAAGCTCCTTACTTCATCAACTGCGGAAACTACAAGACAGGCGCTCAGCTTGCAAAGCTCGGCGAATACTACGCTGAATGCATCCACGCTAACAATATCCCTGTAGAGACTCTCTTTGGCCCTGCTTACAAGGGTATCCCTCTTGCAGTATCTGCTGTAGTCGCTCTCAGCAACAAGTTCGGCATCGACGTTAACTACTGCTTCGACCGCAAGGAAGCTAAAGACCACGGTGAAGGCGGTATGTTCGTTGGCAAGACTCTCGTTGACGGCGAAAAGGTCGTTATCATCGACGACGTTATGACCTCAGGCAAGGCTCTCAGAGAATCCATGCCAAAGCTCAAGGGTGCTGCTGACGTTGACGTAACTGGTATGGTAATAACCGTTGACCGTATGGAAAAAGGAACTGGCGAGCTTTCAGCTGTTCAGGAAGTTAAGCGTGATTTCGGCGTTACAGTTTACCCGATAGTTACTATGGAAGATATCATCGAAGCTATCAGAAATGACATCGTTCCAGGCAAGGAATACCTCGATAAAATGCTCGAATACAGAGCTGCTTACGGAGTTTGAGTATAACATAACAAAAAGGGCGGAATATCCGCCCTTTTTTATTGCGTTAATATAAATATGCTCAGTTCTTTGCTAAAAATTCTGTAAGTGTAAGTTCACCGTCAGAAGTTGAAACATAGCCATAGTATCTGAGTATCTTTGTAGCATCGTTTGAATCGAGTATACCGTTACTGTCGATATCTCCGGCTGTAAACTGTACGTCGGTAAGACCATGCTCCTTGCCTACAGAGCTTTTTGAGTAAGCCGCAAGAGCAAGTGAAGCATCCTTTGAGTCTATTTTTCCGTCGTTGTTGATATCTCCCGGATTAGCACCTGTTACAGTAACTTTGAGCGGAGTATATGTAGGTACAGAAACTACAGGTATACCGTCCTCTATCATCTGAACCCTGCTGGTCTGATCGTCAACATATTCACCAGGCTCAGTTATGATATATACAGTGTACTCGCCGCATGGAGTATTTCTGTCAAGTGACATATCAAAACGTACAAGCGGATAGCTGTCGGACTTTTCGCCGTATGGCTTCATCGGACTGTCATCTACTCTTACGTCAGCACGGCAGGTAAAATTAAGAGTGTTATACTCCTCAGAAGTGCTGAGCATAGTATCTATTCTTTTGTACTGGAAATTGCCGTTCTCGTCGGTTTCAGCGTAAGCAAATTCAGTGTAAGGCTCATCACCTGTTGTAGCCCATGGATCGTGGAGACGGAGAAGTTTGAGGTTCTTGTCAGCACACTTTACCTTAGGAGCTACGCTTCGGCAGCAGAGCTTTTCATCTTCAACAAAGAGATTTGCTGAAAATTCGTATCCAGCCTTGCTGAAAACAGAACGGTCAATAGTGATATTACCGTCAGCATCAACAGTTACTCCCTCGGCTTCAATGCCTTTGAAGTATAATCTTGGTAAATATTCATCGTCAGCGTTTGCAGAAAATGAAGCTACAGATGTGCATACAGCAGCTCCGGCAAGGATAGCAGATATTAATTTTTTCATGGTATTCCTCCTCAGATCGTTTGTCTTTTTAATGTTTTCTTTCTTTAGATATTAGAGTATTGTTGCCATTTCGAGAACTATTTCAGCTACACGTTTTGCAGCTATCTTCTCGAACTCGTCAAAGGACATAGCACCTTCATCGTCAGCATTGTCAGAAATACAGCGTACACTTACGTAAGGCATTTTATTGAGGAAACAGCAGTGTCCTACGGCTGCGCTTTCCATGTCAACAGCCAGCGGAGAGAATTTCTCACAGATACCGTTCTTCACCTCAGTGCTTGTGATGAACTGGTCACCTGAGACTATACGTCCACGGAAACTCTTTACGCCGTTGTCGGCACATACTTTCTCAGCAGCAGACATGAGCTTCTCGTCAGCCTTGAAGATACCGCAGTACGGCGGATAATCCTTGAGGAAATGCAGGTCGAGGTCATGAGGAAGGACTTCATCAGATACAACGATATCGCATACCTTGATACGGTCGTCCATACCTCCGGCGATACCGGCATTGATGATACAGTCCGGCTTAAAATTGTCTGTCATGACCTGAGTGCAGATAGCTGCATTTACCTTTGCGATACCGCAGCAGGCATTGATGATGCGTTTACCCTTATATTCGTTGATATAAAAATCAAATCCCGAAATGTTTCTGACCTCAGCATCTCCGAGCATGAGTCTTATATCTTTTAATTCGGAAGGCATAGCTCCGATTATAGCTATAGTGTTCATAGATTCTCCTTTATAAATGTTAAGTAACGATATGTCAGAATGATTTATTTGTTCTGTTCAAATTTTGGCATGAGCTGGAGCTTATGCAGATTGTTTCTGTGCATACGGTCTATCTTTTCTTTAAGCTCAGGCTTGTCAGAAAGGTCGGTAAGACCACGGATATATCTGTCAAGCTCAGCATAAGTAAAGCCGAGGTTCTCCTCGTCAGTCTTTCCGCAAAGACCGTCTATCGGAACTTTGTGTACAAGCTCCTCAGGAAGTCCGAGATAGTCGCCTACCTGTAACACCTCGGTAACTGTAAGGTCTGAAAGCGGAGAAAAGTCTCCGGCAGCATCGCCGTATTTAGTTGAGTATCCTACCCAGTCCTCAGAGAGGTTGCAGGTATTTACAACTCGTCCGCCTACGCAGGCAGCAACTGCATAAAGTGTAGTCATTCTGATACGTGCCGGAGTATTCACAACAGCCTGATTTGTAGGATCGATGTGTTTTTTCAGCTCGCCCATGAATGTACTTACAGTATCTCCGATATTTATAGTATAACTCTTTATTCCGAGGGTATCAACGAGAAGACGGCTGAAAGCGATGTCAGACTGTTCGCCCTGCGGCATAAGAACGCCGATAACCCTGTCTTTTCCGAGAGCTTTTACGCATACAGCAGCAGCTACAGAGCTGTCTTTTCCGCCTGAAATGCCGATAACAGCCTTAGTTTCAGGAGAAGCAGTATTCTCAAAGTATGCCTTCACCCAACTGACTAACTCATTTGCGGTTTTTTCTGCGTTAAATTGGTAACTCATAACAATACCTCCGGTATAAATAATATGGTTAGATTATACCACTATAATTATTGCTTGTCAACCGTTTAACAGTCAATTTTCAGTCAATTTTCACATAAAATAAGGGCGGATGATACCGCCCTTATTATTTTTTCTTAATTCTGTGCTCTGAGTTCTGAACTTCTGCTTCTTACAGCCGGCTTTGCACTGTTGTACCTTAACTTGTGTATAAGAAGAGTAATAAGTATCATTACTACTGCAAAACCGAACTCTATCAGAAGATATCCTGCAAGTTTGCTGCTGTCAAATGCTTCTTTTCCGCAGAGCATATCGTTTGCTTTGACATACCAGAATGCCGGAAGGAATCTTGCAAATGAGAGCACTCCTGCTCCGAGCATCGACTGAGGTACGAATATTCCGCAGGTGAAGCTCATGCCAAGACTAAGCACCTGAGTTATGATATTGAGAACATTCTCAGTCGGAGTAAATGAACATATCAGCATAGCCATTGCAGTTGCAACGAGCATGAAGATAAGACTGTTGAGAACTGCCAGCCACTCTGTACCTGAGTAAATACTGCCTTTGATGAATACCGTACCGATGACCATGATAAAGAGCCATACTGCACTTACAAAAACTGCACTTCCTGCAAATACCTGCATAGTGTATGATGACGGTCTGATGCTTGAACAGTTTGTACGGAAGCGTACCTCTTTTTTATTAAGAGTAATAAGCACCGGACAAAGTGCGCTTATAACAACTGATATGAGGATGTACGGGAGATAGCTGAAGTAACCGCCTGCACTCCTGCCGAAGTCTGACTGCTTATTGAAAGATGTATAATTTACCTCTGTCTCGTCAGCAACAGCTTCGCCTGCTTTCTCAACAGCTTCAGAAAGGTCACATCCTGCTGCTGTATAAGCGTTTACCGAGCTGATATAGCTGTCGAGAAGCTGGTCTGTAAGAACTACGCTGAACCACTCATGAATGTGGTAAGAAGTGAGCAGACCGTCAGTTTCTCCGGCAGCTAATTTCTCGCTGTAACCCTTATTGATAACGAGGACATAGTTTGTTACCTCGAAATACAGAGCTTCTGTCATAGCCTCTTTGTCTCTTTCAATGTCTACCCTTTTATGCTTGGAGTATATCATATCTGTGAGAGCACGGCTCTCCGGAGTATTGTCATCATCAAATACTGTTATTTTCAGCCTTGTGTCTTTGAATGCCTTTTCTGTAGTGCTGTTCTTAGCCATTGGTATGGATATTGCTACGAATACTATCACAAATATCAGAGCTGTGAATATCTTTTTTCTCAGCACTTTCATGAATAACTTAAAGATCTGCATACTTTCTCCTCCTTGTAAGAATAAGTCCGAGAGTTATGAATACTGCAGAAATACCGCACATATACATAAGCTTTGTAAAGTAACGTTCATGACCTGTGTAAAGATTAAGTGAAGATATAGAATCTGCAACAAGAGCCGCCGGATTCAGGTTGTTGAATACAGGGAACTTCATAGCTATCCAGCCTTTGATATTGCCCATCATAAGTCCGCTGAGGAAGCAGCAGAGCATTGAGCCTGTCATGCATATAGCTACCTTCATTGAATTTTTCATTCTGCCGATAGAGCCTACGAAGAATCCCATTGATACGCCTGTGATACCGCCTAATATAGCTGCAAGGTATACGTAAGGAAGATTCTTGCCGTAGTCCGTTTTCAGCACGAAAGCTGTAAAGCTTACGCATATTACCATACATACCGCCTGAACCAGCCAGCTTCCGATAATGCCTGCGAGCGTACTCAGAGCCTTTGGAGTCGGTGAACAGCACTTTCTTGCTCCAAGAGGAGAAAGGTTAGCCTGATTTCCGACAGCTATGTGAAGTCCGGTGATTGAACCGTACATAGCTACCATTGCTATCAGATTATACATATATTCAATATAAAAGTCTGTATTTCCCTTTGTGAGAGGTTCAGCATGATTCGGTGAAGCATCTGCCATGAGAGCCTTTGTTACTTCTCCGAGCTTTGAAGGATCAGATGCAAGGGTTTCTTTTATTATGCCTGCCTTTGTGCTGTACTGCTGTATGAAAACACGCAGTACCGACTGCTCTATACCGGTATCGGAAACTGTAAGGCTCATATCATCTCCGGCATAGATAACGCCGGTAACATCGCCGTTTGCAAGCTTTTCAAGAGCTTTCTCCTCGTCAAGGTATTCAGCTTTGAGAAGCGGTTCATCTTCCTGTTCTATCTGTTCAATGACCGTCCGGAAGTTCGGATCATTTTCTATGCCAACTACAGCAGTCTTAATGGTGTCCATTTTTGTCTGCTTATCGTAAAGATCTCCGAAAGCTATCTTGAAGAACGTACCGAGAATTATCGGGAATATCATGAGCCATATGATTAGTTCTTTAGCTCTTAATGAGCTTTTAAGCTCGTAGAAAAGATTGTGTAAAAACATATTCAATCCTCCTTGTCTCTGAGAGCCTTGCCGGTTATCTCAAGGAATACGTCATTGAGCGTAGGAAGTTCTGAGTATACCCTTCCGAAGCTTACTTCCTTTTTCTGTAAAGTGTCAAGTATGCGTATGAGGTTGTGCTTTCCGCCTGAACAGCTTATCACTGCTTTTTGTCCGTCGTACTTCACATCGTATACGTGCGGCAGAGCTGAAAGTTCGTCAAGCATACTCTGAGTAAGTCCGAGAACTTCAACAGTAACAGTTTCGGTATTCTTTATCATGCGTTTCAGCTCGTCCTTAGAGCCTTCTGCGATTTTTTTGCCCTTGTCCATGATAGCTATTCTTGTACAGAGCTGCTCAACTTCCTCCATATAGTGAGAAGTGTAAATGATAGTTGCTCCGTCACGGTTCAGAGACTCTATACCTTCAAGTATCTTGTTTCTGCTCTGAGGATCAACTGCAACTGTAGGCTCGTCAAGTATTATAAGCTTTGGCTTGTGAGCGATTCCGCAGGCTATATTAAGTCGTCTGAGCAGACCACCTGAGAGCTTTTTCGGGTAGAACTTTCTGAAATCGCCAAGTCCTACGAAATTTATAGCATCCTCAACATACTGCTTGCGGAGCTTCTTGTCATTGATGTAAAGTCCGCAGAAGTAGTCGATATTCTCATATACTGTAAGCTCGTCAAATACTGCAACATTCTGCATGATGATGCCGATTTTTTTCTTTATGTCGTAGCTTACAGGTGTCATCTTCTTTCCGAATATCTCGATATCGCCCTTGTCGTAAGCGAGAAGTGAGAGCAGACAGTTTATCGTGGTAGTCTTGCCTGAGCCGTTTGGACCAAGCAGTCCGAAAACTTCGCCCTCTTTGATATCAAGGCTGAAATGGTCAAGAGCGAGCAGCTCTCCGTACCTTTTAACGATATTGTCGATCTTTACAACTGAATTTGCCATATTAAAACCCCCTGTTATTTTTGGAATTGGTTCTGTGTTCTTATCACTGTAATCATTATAGCTCAGCTGAAAGAAAAAGTGTAGTGTCGGCTGTCAGTATTTTCATATGACAAATGTCATATTGCATCAGGGCATAAAAAAGAGCGGAGTAAATCCGCTCTCAGCCTGTTGAAAAACTCAGAATTGCTGGGGTGCAGGGGGCGGCTCGCTCCCTGCCGGAGTCAAGAGGCAGAGCCTCTTGCAGGGTGTGGGACAGCGTCCCAC
>DEBW01000073.1:13947-14929 GCA_002348905.1 Ruminococcus flavefaciens
TGATTTGCTGGCAAATCAACGTGAATTCATAACTTTTTCGACAAATCGAAAAGAGCGGAGTAAATCCGCTCTTTTTTGCTGTAATTTTATATCTTGGTGATGTCCACCAGTTCAACATCATTGATAGTTCTGCCTGATTCAAGCACCTTTGCAAGTGACTTAGCTGTATCTATTGCAGTAAGGCTGCAAATTGAACGCTCGATAGACTTACGGCGCATCTTTACGCTGTCACGCTCAGGAAGTCTGCCCTTTGCAGAAGTTGAGATAACGTAATGTATCTTTCCGCTTTCAAGGAGAGTTACAACGTTAGGCTCGCCGTCTGATATCTTTCGTACAAGGTGAGAAGCTATCATATTTCTTGTGAGTACGCTCTGAGTGCCGGAAGTAGCATAAAGCTCAAATCCCATGCGCTCGAACTTGTCTGCAATAGGAAGTATCTCACGCTTGTCTGAATCACGGACGGAGATAAGCACTCCGCCTTCACGTTTAAGGTCAAAACCAGCAGCGATAAGTCCCTTTAAGAGTGCATCTTCAAGGTTGCGTCCGATACCGAGACACTCACCTGTAGACTTCATCTCAGGTCCGAGCATTGTATCAACGTCTGTGAGCTTCTCGAAGCTGAATACAGGTACTTTAACAGCTACGTAGTCGCCTGCCGGATAAAGTCCGCTCTCGTAGCCCATATCTTTGAGCTTAGCACCGAACATTATCTTTGTAGCGATATCGACCATAGGTATACCTGTTACCTTGCTGATGTAAGGTACAGTTCTTGAAGAACGTGGGTTTACCTCGATAACAAATACTTCGTGGTTGTATACAACGTACTGGATATTTACAAGACCGATAACGTTGAGTTCCTTTGCAAGCTTTCTTGTGTACTCAACGATTATGCGCTTGATACGTTCAGAGAGATGCTGTGCCGGATATATTGAGATAGAGTCACCTGAATGTACGCCTGCACGCTCGATATGCTCCATGATAC
>DEBW01000193.1:0-3642 GCA_002348905.1 Ruminococcus flavefaciens
CATAATGGTGTTGAAGAAGGCCAAGAAGGACAACTGTACCCTGTTCATAGATGCTACCAAGGAATGTGTGAAGGTCACAAATAACAACAAGCTGACCGAGGACAATATCTCAAAGATAGTTGAAGCTTTCACGGAGAGAGCTGACAAGGAGTATTTCTGCCGACTTGTGCCTAATACTGAGATTTCGGAGAATGATTATAACCTTTCTGTTTCGACTTATGTTGAGCAGGAGGACACAAGAGAGGTCATTGATATTGCTGTTCTCAATGCAGAAATTGCTGAGATAGTGAAGCGTGAAGATGTGCTGAGGGCAGAGATAGATAAGATTATTGCGGAGATCGAGGGGTAAGCTATGACCAAACTTGAACAACTGATAAAAGAGCTTTGCCCGAATGGGGTAAAATATCTGACTTTGGAAAAAACGTGTTCTTTAATAACTGACGGTTCGCATTTCAGCCCCACCGGTGCCGAGGACGGATATTATATGCCTTCCGTTAAAGATATGCGGGAAAGTGGATTTGATTTTTCTGAATGCAAAAAGATCAGCCAAGAAGACTATGATATTCTTGTAAGAAACGGATGCAAGCCGTTAGTTGGGGATTTGTTAGTAGCTAAAGATGGTTCCATGCTTAAATACGCTTTTTCAGTAAAAGAAGAAATTGACATAGTGGTGCTTTCTTCAATAGCTATATTTCGACCGAGAACCGAGATAATTATTGCAGATTATTTAGGATATTATCTTACAAGTGAGAAAATAAAACAGCGTGTCATTCGAGACCATTCCTCAAAAGGTGGGGTTCCTCGAATCGTGTTGAAAAATTTTAAACGTATTGAAATCCCCGTCCCCCCTCTCGAAGTGCAGGCTGAAATTGTCAAGATACTTGACGAATACAGTACAAGCGTAACTGCCTTACAGCAGGAACTTGAAAAAGAGCTTACAGCTCGTAAGAAACAGTACGAATACTATCGTGACCTCCTGTTAGACTTTGGTGTCCACGGGGGGGGGGACAAGTGAGTGCGAATGGAGAACGCTTGGAGAGATATTTGACATTCGTAATGGCTACACACCGTCCAAATCAAATGCAGACTATTGGGAAAATGGAACTGTTCCGTGGTTTCGTATGGAAGATATTAGAGAAAATGGTCGTATTCTTTCAGATGCTATACAACATATTACTGATGAGGGAGTAAAAAAATCTGGAGCATTTCCTGCAAATTCGCTTATTATGTCTACAACCGCAACCATTGGAGAACACGCACTTATCATAACAGATTTTGTATGCAATCAACAAATAACTTGTTTTTCATTAAAAAATGAACATAAAAATGATATGGATATAAAATTTGTTTTTTATTTGTTTTTTGCTTTTGGCGAATGGTGTAAAAACAATGTCAATAAAGGCGGTGGACTACCAATAATAAACACAGCTAAATTGGCTACCTATAAAATACCTGTTCCACCAATGGAAGAACAAGAACGTATAGTATCAATCCTTGACCGCTTCGACAAGCTCTGCAACGACATTTCCGAGGGCTTGCCTGCGGAGATAGAAGCAAGACGGAAACAGTATGAATACTACAGAGATAAATTATTATCTTTTGAGGAAGTGAAAATGTGAGTTATTTTAATATTGTCGCAGCAACAAATGAAAACACGGTAGTTACTGAATATATCCCCGAAAAGCGTACTGCCGAAAGCTATCAGAGTGAAGCTGAACTTGAAAAAGAGTTTATCCGCCGTTTGGGTGAGCTTGGCTATGAATATCTTGCCATACATACCGAAACCGACCTTGTTTCAAATCTGAGGTCACAGCTTGAAAAGCTCAATAACTACGCTTTTTCAGACAGCGAATGGAAACGCTTTTTTACTGAATATATCGCAAACGCCAATGAGGGCATAGTTGAAAAAACAAAGACTATTCAGGAGGACAGCGTTAAGAATCTGAAACGTGATGACGGTACAACAAAAAATATCACGCTTATCGACAAGAAGAATATCCACAATAACAGCCTGCAAGTTATCAATCAGTATGAGGTCGATACCGGCAAAAGGCAGAACCGTTATGATGTGACAGTGCTTGTCAATGGCTTTCCGCTTGTGCATATCGAACTGAAACGGCGAGGTGTGCCTATCCGTGAAGCTTTCAATCAGATAGACCGCTATCAGCGTGACAGCTTTTGGGCAGGTTCGGCGTTGTTTGAATATGTGCAGATATTCGTTATCTCCAACGGCACGAATACGAAATATTACAGTAACACCACACGTTTCAATGCCGTAAAAGAATCAGGCAAGAGCCGTAAAAAGACCAAAACAAGCAACAGCTTTGAATTTACGTCCTTTTGGGCAGATGCAAGCAATAAGGTCATTCCTGACCTTGTGGACTTCACTAAGACCTTTTTCGCAAAGCACACTATCCTCAATATACTGACGAAATACTGCATTTTCACAAGTGAAAACCTGTTGCTCGTAATGCGTCCGTATCAGATCGTTGCGACTGAGCGTATCCTCAACCGCATTGAAATCGCCCATAATTACAAGAAATACGGCTCAATTGCAGGCGGCGGATATATCTGGCACACAACAGGTTCGGGCAAAACCTTGACCTCGTTCAAGTCGGCTCGGCTGGCTTCAAAGCTCGAATATATCGACAAGGTGCTGTTTGTCGTTGACCGTAAAGACCTTGACTATCAGACGATGCGTGAGTATGACCGTTTTGAAAAGGGTGCTGCCAACAGTAATACTTCAACCACTATATTGAAAAAACAACTTGAAAATCCCGACTGTCGTATAATTATCACTACTATTCAGAAGCTTTCGACTTTCATAAAGAAGAATGCCACACATGATGTGTATGATAAGCGTGTGGTTATTATCTTTGACGAGTGCCATAGAAGCCAGTTCGGTGATATGCATTTGGCAATTACAAAGAAATTCAAGAAATATCATCTTTTTGGCTTTACAGGCACTCCGATATTCGCTCTCAACTCAGGTACAAGCAAAAATCCGAACTTGCGTACAACAGAACAAGCCTTTGGTGATCAGCTTCATTCCTATACCATAGTCGATGCTATAAATGACAAGAATGTACTTCCGTTCCGTGTAGACTACATCAAAACTATGGACAAGGAAGAAGATATTGAAGATGTAAAGGTATGGGATATTGACCGTGAGAAAGCGTATATGTCCCCGAAGCGTATCTCTCTTGTAACTGAATACATATTAGACCATTTCGACCAAAAGACTTACCGCAAGGCTTTTGAGCGTAAATACAGCTACAATGTGCTTACAAACGTTTCTGAGCTTGCTGAAGCTAAGAAGCGTGAAAATGTACATGAAATCAAGCAGAAGCAGCACGTCAGCGGATTCAACTCTATTTTTGCTGTTTCCTCGGTGCAGGCTGCAAAGCTCTACTATGAGGAATTTATAAAGCAAATGACAGCTTCACCTGAGAAGTCCTTGAAAATTGCAGTAATATACAGCTATGGAGCAAACGAAGAAGATCCTGACGGTATTCTCGATGAAGAAAATCCCGAAGATACTTCTGCTCTTGATTCTACTTCAAGGGACTTCCTTGAAAAAGCCATTTCCGACTACAACAAGCAGTTCAACACCAATTATGATACATCAAGCGACAAGTTCCA
>DEBW01000193.1:3846-4373 GCA_002348905.1 Ruminococcus flavefaciens
GCTATCGCTCTTTTCGGAGATAAAGAAGCTGGCGGTATAGTTACTCTCCAAAGCTTTGACGATTACTACAACGGCTATGAGGACAGCAAGGGGAAGCACGTTGACGGATACGTTGATATGATTGATAAGCTGCTCAAAGAATATCCTCTTGATGAACAGCAGATAATAGGCGAACAACGTCAAAAAGAGTTTATAGCTCTGCTCGGTGCTATTCTGCGTATGCGTAATCTGCTTGTTAGCTTCGATGATTTTGAGGGTAAGGAGATAATATCCGAAAGAGATTTTCAGGACTACCTCGGACGTTATCAGGATTTACGTGATGAATGGAGCGAAAAACGTAAAAAAGGTGAACTTGCCAATATAGATAACGATATCGTCTTTGAGATAGAGCTTATAAAGCAAATTGAAATTAACATTGATTATATCCTTATTCTTGTAGGTCAGTACCATGAAAGTCATTGCATGGATAAAGAAGTTCTCATTAAGATTCAGAAAGCTGTCGATTCGAGTCCTGAGCTGAGAAGCAA
>DEBW01000153.1 GCA_002348905.1 Ruminococcus flavefaciens
TTTCGCTTTGTACGCCAGTCTGAGAGTGTGTAATACTGGATACCTAATTGCTGAGCAGCCTTTTTCAGTCCAATTTCATCTGAGAGCTTTATTGCTTCTTCTTTAAATTCTTTACTGTGCTTCATAGTCGTTTTCCCTTTCCGGTTTTGTTACTTATATTCTACCAGATTTTGGGGTGTTTGTCGACTGCTCTTTCAGTATAACACTTCATAATATTGTCATTAAGCGCATTTTTTATTACAATTGGTGTTGTGTTTATTACGGGAATTTTGTAAAGTTATTGCAAATCAACAACTTTTATTTTGCTTTGTCATCATGTTTTACGTAGCCTCTCATGGAATATACTGAATAATCAGTTTTGTCATGTTTAGGATAAATAGTACCGTATAAGTCGTATATGTCGCCAAGATTGTCGCAGCAAATCTCATTCAGCGGATGATAATCGGAATTGTACTCATAATTTGTACAGCATCTCTTATATATTTCCTTGTGCATCTGCTTCCTGCTCTTTTTGCTCATATCGAACACTCCTTTCAGATCAGCGGCTTTCCTTTTCTTCAATTACATTATAGCATCTGCAATGTACAAAAAAATGTACATTGCGTTTGGTATAATATATTTGTAATAAAAACAGAAAGGATGATCTTATGAAAGTTAATTATCCTGAGATCAGAAATGTGTACGGAATCAAAATCAAGACATTTGAGCCAGAATGCAGGATAAAAGGCTATATTCTTGCACTTCACGGCTTCTGCGGCGACATGGAGAGCAGTGTCATAAATCAGCTTGCAGAGCGTATGACATCTCATGGACTTGCTGTTGCCGCTTTTAATTTCCCCGGACACGGAACAAGTGAAGCTGACGAGTATTTCAGCCTTTACAACTGCCGCAAGGATATGTCTGAGGTGATAAATTACGCAAACAAGAAATACGGCTTTGAATCCCCTGATGCCGTTTTTGCCACAAGTTTCGGAGGATATGTTACCTTACAGAACATGAACGATATTCCTGCTGAGACCAAAATCATACTTCGTGCTCCTGCTGTAAATATGCAGCGTTCATTTGGAAAATTCATCAATAATATGGCTGTATTCCGTAAAAACGGACAGCAGATAATGGGATTTGAGCGCAAACTGACAGTGCCATACAGTTTCTATACCGAACTCGAAAACAACTATATCCTTGAACATGATTTTCAGCGTTCAATGCTTATTATCCACGGTGACAGAGACGATATAGTTCTTCCCGAAGATATGAAGATTTTTTGCCAAAACAATCCTTTCGCCACGCTTGAAGTTATCAAAGGTGCAGACCATAGATTCAAAGGAAATGATTATCTGAAACAGATAATTGATATTGCTGAAAAGTATATTATAAATGTATAAACTATCCAGTCTTTAACGGGTAAGATAAATTATATACCCAAATAAGCAGCCTTACTGTCTGAGTAAGGTTGACGCTGACGTTATCGTCTGATATAATTTAAGTATAAAAATCACTTGGAGGTGCTGCTAATGAGCAGAGAAGAAGCTGGAAGATCGCTGAGGATCATTCTTGATATGCTCAAGGACACCAATGCTGACAACCGTATATCAAAGGCTGAAATCGGCAGGAAACTGGAAGAAAACGATATGAAGTGCCACCGGAATACTGTTGAAAGCAGACTGAATACTCTTCGTGACATGGGATTTGACATTGTGGAAATCCCAAGAAAAGGCATTTATCTTGAACAGGAAGAAAGCGACCTTACTGACGGTCAGCTCCGTATACTCATTGACAGCATAATCTCATCGAATCTTCTGAATAAGAAAAATCTTAAAATCACTGTTGAAACTCTTGCAAAACTTGGATCTAAGGATTTCATAAAACACATGAAAAAATATGCTGCTGCAACTTCTGAGGTCGCCAATAATGCAGATCAGAGAATTACTATGAATGTTGAGGATATTCAGACGGCTATACTGGATAAAAAGCAGATATCATGCAATTATATCGTCTATGACCAGCATTTCAAAGAACATAAAAAATATGCCGATGCAATAATACTAAATCCTTACGAAATGGCTTTTTCTGACGGAAAATACTATCTTGTCTGCTCCTTTGACAGCAGTGAGGATATAACGGTATTCCGTGTTGACAAGCTGACAGATGTAAAAATATCGGAAAGCAAATGCAAAGAAAATCAGGAGATAAAAAAGCTGAAAAAAGGCAAAGGACTGTATAACTATATCTACACTCAGCCTCAGCTCAGAGGAGGAAAAACCGAAGTTTTCACATTGCTTTGCTACCGTGGAGCACTTGATGAAGTACATGACGCATTCGGGACTAATATGCGTATCCGCACTGATTTTGAAAAAAACTACGATGATCCCAATACTGTCAGAGTTACTGTTGAAACTACCCGTGAAGCTATGAAAGCCTGGGCGATCATTCATGCTGAAAATGCTGTTGTTATTCATCCAGATGATTTGAAGAATGAAATAATGAAAGTGATCGAATCAGCGAAGTTTACTTATGAAATAACAGGAAAATCTGCAAAGAATCGTTCAAGACGAGCTAAATCTCTTGACGAAGCAATACGAGAATTGAAAATCAGTAAAAGTAAAACATTGGTATATTCAGGAAAAGAAGGTCATAATTCATATGAGAAGATAGATTTAAGTAAATATGATTTTTCTTTTGTTGATAAAATAAATTTTATTGGATGCGACATTACCGGCAGTACGTTTTCACAGGAACTTACCGGTATTAAATCAATAGGCATAATCAACACTAAATTTGATCCTGAATTTTTTTATCAACTTCCAAATTTAAAGGAACTTGAATTATTCAATCTGGATATCAGCGACCTTTCATTTATAACCAAAATTCCAAGCATAGAGAATATTTTCATGGTTCGCTGTGATAATATCACAGATTTTACGCCATTACTTGCTTTACCTGATCTGAAAGAAATCGAAATAAATAATGATGCGTTTGACGATAATATCAGGTTATTATTCAAAAAGAAATTTCCGGAAATAAATATCCATTGTGAATACGAGAAATAAAAGATGTCATAAGAAAAATTCTTTTTGAGCTGAAAACAATAAAATTATGCATTAAGATTTCTTTTAAGCATAATAAATTTCAGATGTCTTATTCCGTCAGGTATAGCACGAAGCTTGGAAATTCGCTGAGTATGGTTTTTCCTTAGCTTAGCAGGTACCTGACCTGTTTTAAGGTTTAATCTTGAAGCTTCAGCTATCATTTCGGTAGCAAATTCCATGCCGTCAGTTCTGAGACACATTTTTTCAGCAGCTTCTCTTGTCATTCCTCTCAGACCGCAGTGAAAATCACGTATTTTTACATGATATCTCAATCTTCCGCAAACAGACAGGAACTCAGCACCGAATCGGTGAGATACCGGCATTGCACCTTTTTCTATGCCTCCGGTGAATCTGTTTCCGATAATAACATCATAAAAGCCATTGCTGAGCAGGACATAGAATCCGTCAAGATGACTGAAGTCATACGTTGTGTCGCAGTCGCCGATAATAAGAACTGCGCCTCTGCTTTGGGATATTCCCTTTTTTATATCACTTCCGTAGCCTCTTTTGTTTTCAGTTTCTATAACAGTTCCTAATTTTCTTGCGATATCTTCTGAATTATCTGTACTGCCATTGTCAACGATGATTATCTCACCGTTAAGTTTACGGTGTGTAAGATACTGTTCAGCTTCCTTTATGCATTTTCTCAATGAAGCACTTTCATTAAGGCAAGGCATGATTATCGAGATGTCAAGCTGTTTTGGTCTTTTTATTTGCATAGAATAGCCACCTCCAGTCAACCAGTTCGTTTATGATAAGAGCCAGCGCAAATATTGCGGCTGCCTGTGCTCTGTATGTGAAGAAATAGTGCAGAATCGAATGGTTATGCAGAAAAACAAATCTTATGTAAGGGATAATAGCAATAAAAGCATAAAAAGCTATTTTAAAAGATTCTATAGCTAACTTATGGTATGCTAAACATAAATAAGCGATGACCATAGCCAAAGCTATTGTAACAAGTATAACTACAACACCTTGCTCTAAAGGGAACAGGCATCTGAAATTATTTATTATTGCACGATAAAAGTATTGGATAAATGACATATTATCTGCTGTGCCGATTCTTTCGGTGATATGTTCGTTAACATAAGGCATAGCACTTTCACCCATTACAGCTGATGCAAGCAGCCATTTCATCACCCATGTTCCTGAATAACCAATAGCCCAAAGGTACAGTGCATAAAGAAGCAGTACGCAGATCAGTTTTGCAGTCAGGTGCTTTCTTTTCCCATTTTATGCACATAGCGATCAGCATTGGCATAAGTAAAGTCAGAGTTTCAGTTGTAAGAAAGTCAAAGAAATTTGTTACGATACCGCTTATCATGAATAATGCGCCCATGTACTTCCAGTTGTCTTTCATTGCCATATATGATGCAGCTATCGAGATCACGAACATTATTATAAAATTCCAGGTATACTCCAGCGACAGAGGAACATACCACACTCCGGCAGATATCAGCGAGACAAAAAGTCCCACAGCACCGCTGTAAATTTTTCCATGTATCAGAATTGCGAAAAGTGCAGCAGCAAGAAGCGAAAGCAGGATACCGTTTGTTATGTAAATACCCTTGATGTCAAAAAAGATATGCATCAGCCTTACAACCGACGCTGAACCGTGCCAATAACGCAAATATTGTTTATTTGCAGGTTTATCATAAAAAAGAGTGTCATAAAGGTTGTTATTCTCATTTTGAATATTGTTTGCATAATACTCAGCAAGCATGACTGATCTCAGCGTATCATCGCTGTGCATATGGTATGCGACCGATAGAAGTATCGAATCTGCATATCTGTCAATTTTACTTGCCTTTATATTATTGTTTATCATGAAGAATACCTTTTTTCACACAGAAATTCAGCAGAATCCTTCATATTTTCCTTTATGAATCTATTAGGGATCATTGCAGTAGCTATTAGTAAACCAATCAAAATAGCCAATACGGTAAAAAATAAAAGAATATACCGTACGATCCCATAAAATAAGCACTTTAATTTTACGTTCATTTTATTTTATCACCAATAATTTTTAGTATGTTTTTGTGTGCATGAATTTTGAATTACTTTTTAAATAGCATCAGAAAGTAAGCTACATGAAACGAAAGTTTCGATTCAAAGCCGTTCATTTTTTAGAGTTTGCATATAAATCACCTTGTTATATTTTTAATATCAGTCTATATGTACATCGTATCATTAATTTACAAAAAAAGTCAAGTATTATTCAAGAATAATATTGACTAAAAGTGTAATGTAATTATGAATAAACCGAAGTCAACTTTCAAGTTCCCTTAAATACGCTCATTTCATAAACGTTTTTCAAACGCTCAGCGTTTTTATAATTTACAGCAGTTTTTTGCCTTAATTCTTTTAAATTATTAGGCATTATTTAACAATTGCGTTTTTAAATGCATTATTTCTATTGACCTTTCTTCTTAAAATGATATAATAATTATAATGAATTCATATTCATATATATGTAAAAGTGAGGTATAAAAAATGGGGCATAAACACCACGGAAAAATTACCAAAAAATTCGTGTCCGTGCTTGCTGCGTCTGCTATCGTGACTACCCAGATACCAGGTAATCTATTAGCAACAAATGCAAACATTGACTCCGGAGTTTCGCTGTCAGTAGGTTCCTTGTTTGATTCAAATGCTATTAATTTAGTATCTGTAAAGAATCAGGAAAAAGGCGCTGATATCCCAGCAATTACTACAAATCCAAAAGCTTCTACTACAGCAGCATCCACTACATCTGTTATTTCTACAACAGCAACTTCTCAGGCTGCTTCAAATATAACAACTGCCGTAACAACAACCAAAGCTGCATCTGTTCCGGCAAAATCTGCATCAAAAGGTTTAACGTCGTCAGATTCAGGCACAATTCAGCCAAATCCGACATTGTCATTGAGCAAGTCTGTTATCTCTGCTTCAGAAGCAGGCAAGACAGTTCCTGTAACTATCTTCATCAATGATGATAACTTCAAAAACGAAGAATACTACACTTATTCAACTGTTTATGTAGATTTCGACGGCCGTCTCAATTTATACGGAGTACAGGCAGGAACAGAAGACGGTTCTGCTGGTATGTCGGCAAGTTCTTCAAAATGCACAAGCAGCAGCTACAGAAAAACTTACGGAGTATATGTATATCCTTCTAATGGCAGCAAAGGCAAGAATGGTGCTTTCGCAACTATTAATGTCACTGTTCCTGCTAATGCACAGCCTGGTGATATCTATTACTTTAACATTTTCAAAAACAATAACATAAAATCTTCTTTCAGTTATTCAAATTCAAAGATAAAGAACGATTATGACTCATACACTTTTGAAACAGCAGACAATAGTGATGATAAGTATCTGAAGGATACACCTTTTGACGGATATATCCTCATAGATCCTGAGTCACAGGCTTCATCAGCTGAAACAAGTAAAACTCAGCTCGTTATGAAGGATCTTGTATATTATAATGTATACGAAGATCACGCAGAAGTTGCTTACTGTGACTTTGAAGCAGAAAATGTTGAGATTGCATCTGAGATAAACGGTAAAAAAGTTACCGGTATCGCTGAATACGCTTTCGCATACACAAATGTTAAATCAGTTATTGTACCTGATACGGTCAAGACTATCGGTTACTACGCTTTCGGCAACTCTGCTCTTGAATCCATCGAGCTTCCTGACAGCCTTGAAACAATTGATTCGTATGCTTTTTATTCAACAAAGTTAAAGAAGTTAAACTATCCTGCTGCATCAGTTTCCTGCGGTTCATACTTATTCTATAATTGTACCGAACTGAAAGAAGTAGTATTCCCGGATTCTATTACAAGCATTCCTTCATATGCTTTCAGCAACTGCTCAGCACTTGAAAATGTAACTCTTCCTGATTCAGTAGAAAAGATCAGTGATTACGCTTTTTCAGGTGCAGGTCTTAAATCCATAACATATCCAGAATCTTTGAAGAGCATCGGAAATTACGCTTTTCAGGGAACAAAGATCGAAAAAGCAGAATATCCTGATTCTTCCATTTCTGTCGGAACAGGTCTGTACCATAATTGTACTGCCCTTAAAGAAGTAACTATTCCTGACGGTATCACTACAATACCTAATTATACTTTCTGTAACTGTTCTTCACTTACAAGTATTGAATTTCCAGATTCACTGGAATACATCAATACTTACTCATTTGCTGGTACTGGAATCAAATCCGTTAAGTTCCCTGCATCATTAAAGAGCATCGGAAATTATGCTTTCTCCGCTTCAAAGCTTGAGAAAGTCGAGTATCCTGCGGCATCAGTTTCATGCGGAACATATATATTCAATAATTGTACATCTCTCAAGGAAATAATATTCCCTGATGATCTGAGAAGTATAGCTGACTACACTTTTTATGGCTGTACATCACTTGAAAGCGTAGAGCTTCCTGATTCGATACTATCTATCGGTCTGTATGCATTCAGCGGCTCAGGCGTAAAGGAGATAAATATCCCTTTGTCAATGACAACGCTTTCAAAATATTCTCTTGCCGGTACTAAGATCACAAGCTTAAAAATACCTGCACAAATTACAAATATTGGCGATGGCGCTTTCTATAACTGTTCAGAGCTTACTTCTGTTGATCTTGGCAGCAAGATAACAACCTTAAACGACAAGACATTCAGCTACTGTAAAAAACTTGAGGAGTTAGAGATACCTTCTTCTGTAACCCGCCTGTACTCTAATGTCTTTGAATACAGCGGTCTGAAAGAAATAAGCATTCCTGATACTGTTACTTCAGTAGCGTCCAATACTTTTACTAATTCCAATATTGAATCGATCATTTATTCTGATGATCGTACAACTCTTCCGACTTATGCTTACGGCGGAGCTGCAAAGCTTACAGATCCGAAGTTACCTTCAAAGCTTACTGCTTTGCCAGGTTATGTATTCACAGGCTGTACTTCACTGAAGGAGTTTGAGATCCCTTCAAACATAACTAATATCAATTCATATGCTTTCTCGAACAGCAGCATAACTTCATTGTATATTCCTGAAACTGTTAAAAATATCAACTCATATGCATTTTCTGATACTGATCTGCAATCTGTTGAGTTCAGCGATGAGATCACAAATATTCCGATTTATGCTTTCTATAATTCGCAGAGCCTTAAATCTGTAAAGCTTCCTGCAAATATAACTTCTATACCTAATTCCGCTTTCTATGGCTGTAAATCACTTACAAGCATTACTGTTCCTGAAAGTGTAACATCGATCAGTAATTATGCATTCTATAACTGTTCTGCACTTAAAGAGGTAAATTTCTCAGAAGGTATTAAAACTATCGCATCTAATGCATTCTCCAACTGTATTTCACTCGAAAAAGTGACATTGCCAGACACTGTTACAAGTATCGGCGCAGAAGCTTTCACTTCATGCAGCAAGCTTGCTGAGATCAAGCTTTCCGAAAATCTTGACAATATTGGACAAAATGCTTTCAAAAATACAGCAATTAAGGAATTAGTAATGCCTGCAACTGTCAAGACTGTATCTTCTAATGCATTTGCAAATTCAAATATTGAGACTATCAAATATCCTGATTCTCTTACGGCTCTTCCAGCTCATGCTTATTCAGGCGCTGCAAAGATGACATCAGTAAAGCTTCCTTCAAAGCTTGAAGCTCTTCCGGAAAAATGTTTTTACAATTGTTCAGGACTTACTGAATTCACAATACCTGAAAGTATAAAAACAATAAACAGATATGCTTTCCAGGGAAGCGGAGTAAAGTCGCTGAAAGTTTCTTCAACTGTTGATACATTGGAAACCTATGCGTTTGCTAATTCATATCTTGAAACAGTTGAACTTGATGAAAAGTTTACATCACTTCCTTCATATTTATTCTCAGGTTCATCAAAGCTCAAATCTGTAAATATCCCATCAGCGACCAAAGTAATGCCATCATACATTTTCTCAGGTTGTACTTCACTTGAAAGTATTGAACTCCCTGAATCGTTAGAAGCTATTAATAACAATGCTTTTAATAATTCAGGTCTTACATCTGTAGAAATACCTGATAGTGTTACCACTATCGGAAATTATGCGTTCAGGGATTCACAGAAGCTCAAATCTATAAAGCTTCCTTCAAAGATAACTTCTCTTCCTTCTTCTGTATTCTATAACTGTTACTCACTCACAGAAATAGAGATCCCTGAAGGCGTTACAAGCATTGGAATTCAGTGTTTCTATTCCTGTTCTTCACTTGAAAAAGTTGAATTACCAAGCACTCTTACAGCTATAGAATCAAATGCTTTCTATCAATGCGCTAAACTGACTGAGATAGAACTTCCTGAAAAGCTTGTTTCCATTAGCTATTCCGCTTTCTCAGGCACAGCAATAAAGAAGATCAAAATGCCTGACGGCATCAAGAATCTTTCAAGCGCATTCAGCGGTTCAAATATTGAGACTATCATCTATTCTGACTCACTTACAGCACTCCCTGCTCATGCTTATTCAGGCGCTGCTAAGATGACATCAGTAAAGCTTCCTTCAAAGCTTGAAGCTCTTCCGGAAAACTGTTTTTACAATTGTTCAGGACTTACTGAATTCACAATACCTGAAAGTATAAAAACAATAAACGGATACGCTTTCAAGGGAAGCGGAATAAAGGAGCTTAAAGTGCCTTCAACTGTTGATGCATTAGAAGCCTATGCGTTTGCTTATTCAAATCTTGAAACAGTTGAGCTTGATGAAAAATTCACTGAGCTTCCTGCATGTTTGTTCTTCGACTCATCGAAGCTTTCTTCAGTAAAATTCTCTTCAAAGTTGACATCTATTCCTAAAAGTATTTTCTATAACTGTACATCACTTACAGGAATAGATATCCCCGAAGGTGTTACAAGTATTGGAGAACAGGCTTTCTACAACTGTTCTTCTCTCGAAAGTATTGATCTTCCAAGCTCTGTTACAAGCTTAGGAAACTCTGTCTTCTACTCATGCAGCAAGATCACTGCTATAGAGCTTCCTAAAAATCTCGAAACTATTTCTTCATATGCTTTCGCAGGTACAGGAATAAAGGAAGTTAAGATACCTACAGCTATCAAGACAGTACAGGGCAACGCATTCTCAAATTCCAATATTGAGACTATCACATATGATGATTCATTAACAGTTCTCCCTGATAATGCTTATTCAGGCGCTGTAAAGATGAAGAAGGTAACTCTGCCGTCAAAGATAACATCTATACCTGTATACGCTTTCAATAACTGTACATCACTTACCGATATCAATATCCCTGAAGGTGTTACATCGATAGGAAATTATGCTTTCTACGGCTGTACATCACTTAAAGGAATTGAATTACCAGATGGTGTTACATCAATAGGAGATTATACTTTCTACAACTGTAATTCTCTCGAAAGCATTGATCTTCCAAACTCTGTTACAAGCTTAGGAAGCAATGCATTCAATTACTGCCAAAAACTTACCGCTATTAAACTCTCTGAAAAACTTGAGTCTATCGGTGCGTATGCTTTCCAAAATACAGGAATAACAGAACTTACAATGCCTGCAAGCATCAAGAGCGTACAGAATGCATTCTTAAATTCAAACATCGAAAAGATAACTTATCCTGATTCGATGGAAACACTTCCTGAACACGCTTATGAAAACACTCCTAAGATAACAGCTATCGAACTTCCTTCAAAGCTCAAAGCCATTCCTGCATATGCTTTCAACGGCTGTGCTGTAAAGGAGATAACTATCCCTGACGGAGTTGAAAAGCTCGACGAATACGCTTTCTACGGAAATAAAACACTCACAAGCGTTGAACTCCCTGATTCTGTAACCAGCATCGGAAATTATGCTTTCGCCAACTGTGAGATCACATCTGTAAAACTTTCTTCCAATGTCGAAGCTATCAGTACTCGTTGTTTCAATTCTTCAAAGATCGAATCTATTGAAATCCCAGAAAGTGTAAAAACTATTGGTGAGTCCGCATTCTACAATTCATCAAAACTCAAATCCGTTAAGCTCTCATCAGGTCTTGAAACTATCGGAAGCGAAGCTTTCTATAATTGTCCATTGCTCTCTGACATAAAGCTTCCTGATACATTAAAGACAATCGGTTCATACACATTCAAGAATGATACTGATCTTACAGAGCTTGAAATTCCTGATTCTGTAGAGAGTATAGGCAATTATGCTTTCCAGAACTCCGGTCTGAAGTCTATTACTATACCTGAATCTGTTACATCATTTAGTACAAATACTGCATTCACTGACTGTAAAAATCTCGAATCGGCAGTTATCAACGCTCCGATAAAAAATGTTGAAAGTTTCTGTTTCAATAAATGTGCTTCACTCAAGTCAGTTGAATTACCTGAAACAATATCCTCTGTCGGATATTATTCATTCGGCAACTGCTCTTCACTTACATCTGTCTATATCCCTGCAAACGCCAGAATTATAGATAATTACGCTTTCAGGAACAGCGGCGTAAAGACTATAATCGGTCATAAAGGCTCTGAAGCTGAGAAGTATGCTGATAAAAACGACTATGAGTTCGTTGAGGCTGAGGTCAGGACATGGAACAGAAAGGATAGTCTGCCTTCAGTAGGTACATATAAGCTCGACTGCGATGTTACTTTAGACGGCGATATCAAAGTTGATAAGAGCAATATCCTTGATATCGACCTTAACGGTCATAAGATAACTATCGGCAAGTTTGAAGTTGACGGATATATGACAGTAAGAGACAGCAGCGAGGATAATTCAGGCTGTGTATACACATCAGGCGAAGCTGAACTCTTTAACGTTGCAGGTTCACTTAGTCTCCTTGGCGGTACATTCACAGGCAATGAGCTTGAAAAGAATACTGCAACAGTTCTTATAGGCTATTGCAGCAACTTCACACTTGACGGTGCAACTGTTGTTTCACACTACAGTTCTGCAATATCGTTTACCTCATACAACAGTTCTGTAAATCTTATAAGCGGTACACTTGATACTGCAAGCAAGAACGCTAAGGGCGACAGCTCAGAATATGCTGCTATTTACATAAGCGGCTCGAACTACGGTAACGTAATTATCACAGACGCAACTGTAAAGGCTGGCAAGGGCTGCGCTATCTACAAAAACACATCAAGCGGCACTTTAACTATCAAAGGCGGTAAGATAACAAGTGAAAAGAACTATGGTATCTACTGCAATAACGGAAGCCTTGTATATCTTAGCGGTAAACTTGATATCACTGGTGCTGACGCAGGTATCTATATTCCTGGCGGCAGATGTATCAATATCGTTGGTAAGCTTACAGGCGGTAATGTAAAGATTGAATCTGCAAAAACAGGTATTATTTCTAACAGGTACGCTGAATTCAATAAGGGTACAGATCCTTCTGAATTCTTTACAGCCGTTGAGGGCTCTTATCTGACTCTTGACAACAAATCAAATGAAATAGCTTACAACACAATGGTCACAACAACTACTACCACCTCTACAACAACTACCACCACAACTACTACAACTACTACAACAAGCACTTCCACAACTTCAACAAGCACTACAAATACAACATCTACCACACCAACTACTACATCTACAACTACAACAAGTCCTACAACAACCACGACCACTTCAACAACTACCGTACCTTCAACAAGCAGTTCAGATACAACATCTACCACATCCACTACTACATCTTCAACTACAACAAGCACTTCAACAACTGCTGAACCTTCAAAAATCAGTACAGATATAACATCTTCGACATCCACAACTACATCTTCAACTACAACAAGTACTTCAACAACTGCCACATCTTCAACAAGCAGTTCAGATACAACATCTGCTACATCCACTACTGCATCTGAAACTACAGCAAGTGCCGCAACAACCACAACAACCACAAGAGCACCTTTTGCTCCTGTAACCACAGTGTATGATCCTGGCATCGAAGAGGAGATAAAAGAAGAGAAAAATGAAAGACTGAAGATTACTGGTGAGCTGACCGCTACAAGAATGACTAAGGACGAAATCGCCAGCGCCGGTATCGACGTAGATGATCCTGATAACTATCATTACTTCAATTACAAGGTTGAGATGACATTCCATGATATGCCTGTCATCTTTACAAAATGCGAGGCAATACCTATCAATGTATCATCTTCTACAGTAAGCAAACCATCTCCAAGGATCTATTATCCACATAAATCCGAACCTGTAGGCCCTGGCGAACCTGTATACATCCCTGAGATCAATGCAACCTGCACTTATTTTGAATTTGAAAGTCAGGAAATGTACATCATCATTTACGGTAAGAGCAAGTGGCTCAAGGAATTCTACGATGTACAGCTTATCGTTATGAACTCAGACACAGAAACTCTTGAAGATTGTACAGCAACTCTCAATGTTCCTGAAGGTCTTACACTTTGTAACAGTGAGCAGATACAGTCCTTCGGCGATCTTTTACCGAACGAAGTAAAAAATGCTCACTGGTATCTCAGAGGCGATGTTGCTGGCGATTACAGCATCAGCGCACTTTTCAAGGGTACTAACGACGGTGACGAATTCTCTTATCCTTTCTATGCAAAGGATGACATCCATGTATATGCCGGCGACGCTCTGAAAATGACTATCGCCTGCCCTGAATATTCATGCTACGGTTATGAGTATCCGATCAGAATAACTATGAAAAATGTTTCAGATATGCCTATCTACGATCTTGAACACGATGTAAAGGCTACTCACGGTTATTACAGCTACAAGGTAGTTTACGACGACGGAACATATACTTGCACTGAAAAGGACGTTCCGCTGACTTCAACTTCCCAGAAGATACACGTATCTGAACTCCAGCCTGGTCAATCAGCTGTTATTGATCTTACAATATCTGATATGTGGAAATCACCGCTTCAGAAGTATCTTGAAACCAGCAAACTGTTTATAGATGCTCTCAGTCTTGGAATAAACGATCCGGTCGGCGGCTTTATTTCAGGCTTTACATCACGTTTCATCGAAGGTATCACAGTAGTTCACGTACTCGACAGCATTTGCGTAACAACTCTCGAAGACTCTACAACATCTGTCCCTTATGAGATCGTTATCACTAATAATCTTGATGAGATCGGCGAAGATCACACATTCAGCTTCACAGAAGCTGTATTAGAATCTGCTACAGATCAGCTTCCTGAGGGAATGCAGCAGTTCCTCTATGGAAATCAGGTATACTATAAAGGACTTGATTTCTCAATTGGCTTCGCAAAGGGTGCAGAGGAAGACTGGAAAAAGGTCGAAAGCGGAGAAATGTCAGCCGAGCAGTTCAATAAAAAGTATGCTGTTGAATATTGTGACTTTATTGCAGGCAATGCAAGCCGTATAGTTGCAGCTTCAGGATACGCAAAGCAATCAGGCAAGGCTACAGTTGGCTCGGATATATACAAGATTTTAAGCAAACCGGTTGACTGCACATCTGCAACAGCGTATGTAACTGACGTAAACGGAGATATCATCAAGCCAAACGGTACTTCTATCCGTACTTCAAACGCCTTAATGACAAGAAGATCTTTCGCAGCAGAAGAACCTGCTTTTGAATTTGAGCTTTTAACAGGCGACTTTGAATACAATAACGACGGCGTATACAAATTCAGCGAGGATTGTCTCGTAAGACTCAAGGCTAACAAGCCAGATGAAAAATATATCATTCATTTTATTACTGACGAGGGATATGAAGAGGATTACACGATCGTTACTGTTCCTGAGCATGAATGCAAGGGCGGTCACTACTGTGTTGTAAGTGCTCCGGATTCTCAGAATGACGGTATTGCAATGCAGTTCTGCGAAGAGTGCGGTAAACCTATAAAGTCAAGACATATTCCTGATTCATTCCACGCTATGCTTAGCGATGGTCAGATGTTCCAGGACATATATCAGGCAGCTGCATTCGCAGGAGAAAACTATGATGAAGTTGAACTCTCACTGTTTGGCGATGTTAAGCTTTCAAAAGACCTCGTTATTCCGGAGAATGTAACTCTTATCATCACACCTTTCGCAAACATTACTTATACAAATTCAGCTCATATCGTTGTTGACGGCGAATACAAAGATTTCTCAACTGATAAGGACACTGAAATATACGAAAATATCGTTCTCAATTACTGGGACGGCAGAACAGAGACAATGCCTGTTAAATACGGCGAAGAAGTTACAGAGCTTCCTGTTCTCAGCGAGACCTGCGGTTTCACCGGCTGGTACACAGACGCTGAATTCACAGAACCGTTCGTTCCGTTCACATCAGGTGACAAGAATCACTCAAAGGTCTACTATGCAGACGTTCACCACTCATTCGATACAAGCGGTCAATGCTCAGTATGCGGTGAGATCAAAAATGGTATGGACGCTTTCCGTAAGGTCGCTCTTTCTATTGATGGCGATATCGAGATAATGTATCACGTTGCTTTAACTGAAAAGGCTCTTGCTGATAATCAGCTCAGAGTTACATTTGAAGCATCTGACGGAACTACTAAAACTCAGTATCTCTCAGATGCTGTTGATAACGGCGATGGAACATATACCTTCTCATACAGCATCCCTTACAACAAGTTCGATGAAAACATCAGAGCACAGGTATGCTACTCAAATAACGTAAAGGGTTCATATCTCGATTACAGCGCAAAGAAATATGCTGATTCTATATTAGGAAACAGCGATCAATTCGACGAAGTTACTGTTAACAATATCAAGGCTCTCGTCAACTTCAGCGGATATGTTCAGATATTTGCAGGAACAGCTCCGGAAGATGCAGTAAATGCTGATCTCGGAATGTCTCTTGATGATGTCGATGCTGAGATAAGCAATGAGTTCAACGCTGTGAAAACAGAAAACAGCAATACAGTTACTATTAAGTCAGCAAGTCTTACAGTTGGTGCACTTTCAAATATCAACATAAGCTTTGCACTTGCAGAAGGTGCCGACGTAAACGATTACAAGTTTACTATCAACGGTAATGAAATCAAACCTAAGCTGACAGAAGATACATACACCATTTCAATGGTAGGTATCTCACCTGAAAACTTTGACGAAATGTACCTGTTCAAGGCTGAATCAAAAAGCGATGCTTCTGATTTCGTCTCTGTTGAGTATAGCTGCCTGAGTTATGCTAAAAAGATCATAGAGACAAGCAGCGATGCTAATGTAGTAAACGCAATGAAGGCTTTATATTTCTACAGTCAGGAAGCTGAGAAGTATATAAGCCAAACAAAGGAGGATTGAACATGGAAAAATATATAATCACTGAACTTGAGATCACTGCTTTCGACAGTGAAGATGTTATTACTGCATCTGAGGAATTCCCTGAAGAAGTTCCTGAAGGTGTTGAATTCCCAAGAGTTGATGTATGATCAATATCTATTCATGATTTCCTTTTGCCAATCATGAAACGCTCAGGTAAAAACGCACAATGACAAAGACCTCCTATGGTAAACAGAAACCATAGGAGGTCTTTTTGTTATCTTTTATATAAGAGCATTGATTACAAGACGCTTTTCGTCAACATTGAATTGCTCTCTGAGTTTTACAAGCGAACCGCTGATACCGGTTCCAAGTTCGATATTCGGCTTATTTGCACCGTGAAAATCTGAACCGCACGAAATAAGCAGGTCATACTTTTGGGCAAGCTCAAGGATATATTCTGTCTGCTGAGGTGAATGTTCACTGTAAAATGCCTCGATTCCGTCGAGTTCGGTAAATCCGCTGACAAATTCTTCAAGCGTCATATCTGTCAATTCAATTTTATGCGGATGTGCCAGTATAACAAGTCCACCAGCCTCGTGAATAAGTTCAGCGGCTTTTTTATAGCCTATCTTGTACTTTTTCAGCTTTTTCATTTCGGGAGTTTCAAAGTATTTGTCAAATGCTTCTTGTTTAGTTTGGACATAACCTTTTTGGATCATTGCATTTGCAACATGAGGCTTTCCGACGCTGTATTCTGCGGAGGCAATGATCGCATCTGCATCAAGGACAACACCTTTTTCTTTAAGCGAGTTGCAGATAGTGTAAATATGACTGCGGCGTGATTCTGCACATTTATCAATTTCAGCTTTTAGTCCGCTGCTGTTAATATCAATTCCGAGTCCGAGGATATGCAGTTCGTTGTATTCCGCAGCTGATATCTCAACACCTGAAATTACGTGTATTCCGAGATATTCACCTTTGACAGCAGCTTCAGTATAGCCGATAGCCGCATCGTGATCGGTAAGTGCGATTGCGGTAAGTCCCTCACTGTGTGCCTTCTGAACCAATTCAGCAGGGGAGAGTGTACCGTCAGAAATATTTGAATGAGTGTGCAGATCGTACAATTTCATGTTTATCCTCCTGTGCATTTGAATTATAATTTATTTCAATTATACCATAAATTTACAGATCATACAATGAACATACTGTAAAAAATCTCGCTGCAATAAAAGACACAGGGCTATACTGCCTTACAGTTGAAATGAATATCAGCCAGACTAAGTGCTTCGTTTCCGTGCAGACGTATCAGGCGTTCTTCAACAATTTCCATTACAGGTGAACCGGGAACAAGATTTCCGAATTCAACTTCACGCTTTTCTGTATACTTTTCAATTTTTTCCCATTCTTCGGGAGTACCTTCGTAGTAAATATCGGCAAGAGAAGTACAGCCGTCAAAAGCTCCGAGCGGTATCATGCTGACTTTTTTGGGAATAGTAATTCTTTCAAGTGCAGTGCATCCGGCAAACGCACCTGCTCCGATCCTCTCAATATTACTGCCAAGGATGATATCTTTGACAGTTGTATTTCCTTTGAAAGCATTGCCTGCTATTGCAGTAACGGGGACACTTTTGCCGTAGCGGTTTACAGCCATATCAGGCACTTTTATGATAGTATCTGTACTGTTATTCAGCGACACAACAGCAAGCGGAAGCCATTCCGGGTGCAGCCATGCAACAGCGAGCTTGTACTCAAATCCGCTTGTTTCGGGTGCTGATTCGATGACATTTTTGTATTCATTGAAATTCATATCTGTTCCTCCTCAAAAATACATCAATATTCTTTATATCCATGCCTTCTTTTTTATTATAGCATGAAGAATGTACATTTTTTTGTACATTTGAATTATAATGAGTATGTTTTTCAAAGCAATTTTTGGGGAGGATGAGCATTGTAAGCAATACTTGATTTTTTAAATTTAATATGCTATACTTTTTTATAAGCTAATATCAGCAGTAATGCTAAAAAAACCTGTTTCATACGAAACAGGCAAAAAAACTAACGGGCGGAATCGGACCGCCGTAATTGCACGGCTCTTTAGCAGGAAAGCAGAAGCATTCCCACAGGTGAGCTTACGTTTTTCCACTAAACTACGCTGTTTTTTATGTGAACCCTCGTTTCATGAACTCGGCATCACAAGTTTATTTTAACATATGAACGTCAGATTGTCAATGGAGAATAATTATGGAAATGACACTTGAACAGGCTGAAAAAGAATTTATGCTTGAACGCAAGCACGGAAAGATACATATAAAAAAGTACATCGGCGTAGGCGGTAATGTTACAATCCCTGAGTTTATTGACGGGATGCCTGTTACTATGATAGGACGATGTGCTTTTTGGAGTTCGGATATAACCGGAGCTGTGATACCGCACACTGTCAGATATATCGGTGAATCAGCGTTTTGTTTCTGTAAAAAATTGAAAAAAATTTTTTTCTCCTCAAAAGTATATATCAGAGGAAGTGCTTTTCTTCTTTCAGGACTTGAAGAAATATCAGGCATTGAATATATTGCAGGTGATACGCTTGATGTATATACTTTCAGGAGTACTCCGTTTTTTGAAAACACTGAAACATTTATTGTCGGTGATAAACTGTTATGGTGTCATAGTGAAGCGGAGGTATACACAGTGCCTTCATATGTTAAGGTGATAGGGTATCAGGCTTTTGCTGATTCAAAGATCAGAAAGATAATTCTGCCTGAGGGACTGAAAGAGATCAAAGATCATGCATTCATTTGTGCTGAAACAGCGTCGCTGAGTGTTCCTGACAGCGTAGAAAATGTAGGTACAAATGCATTTTGGGGGTGCAATTCGCTGAAAGAGATACGATTCCCGAAGGATTTTGCCCACCGTGACGGCTGGAGCAGTGAACTTGGTCTGAATATTCCAGTTATTGATGATACTCAGCTTATTGTTGATAATAATGATGATGTGCTGATATACAAGGACGTGAGAAACATAATCGTTGAAAACACAGTTTACAGTCATCGTTTTAAGCCAAGAGAAAAGCAGATATTTCCCGAACAGCTTGAATATCTAAAAAATCCGGGACTGCTTGCATATGCGTTTGTAAACGTATTCAGAAACGATTCATTCAAGGTCAGGGATGTTAAGGAAGTTTTTGATAAAGAATTTATTTATCGGACATATTGTAAAGAAGGCAGACGAAGATTCAGGCTCATTTTTGATTTGAAGGACAGTTATGCTGAGGTGCTTATGTATTTTCCGGCACTGCCTTTCATAAACGGTAAAGCTCTGCATCCTGAACTGACCATGTTTTATAATTCCTGCATTACGAACAGCAGCGACGGCAGGTTCTTTGATTTTGAAATGTACGACGGTCATATCCTTGAACAGGAGATACCATTCAGGATCAAGGCGGAGATAGCTTGTAAACGTTGTTCGAGCGGATACAGGCTGTCAGAGGAAGCACTCAGAGGATACAGGGAGTATTTTCATTTTCACAGAAAAAAGCTTTACCGCCTTCTGCAAAAGGAAGGATATGAAAAGAGAGAACTTGCAGATCTTCGTAAATTGATATACTTGAATAATGTTGAAAACGATAAAAAGATGTAAAGCTATGCGCTTTCATTCAGAGAGAAATGGCTTCGGCTCAGAATGTATTCAGCAAGTTTATAAAATGACTAAACTCCCTGTGTTTATGCACAGGGAGTTATTTGTTTTTCATAGATATTGAACGTTATGTCTGCTGATATGCATTTTTCGGAAGATACAAGGCGGAATAAATTTTTATCGAAAGCCGGAAAGTACACATCTCCGTCGTATTCGCAGCCTATCTCAGTCAGATATATCCTGTCTGCGTATTTCAGACCTTCCTGATATATCGCATTTCCTCCGCACAGGAATATATCTTTGAAACAGTTGTGCTCAGCACTGTATTTTCGAGCAGTTTCTATTGCTTTTTCCAGAGTTTCAGCAGTCATGAGCAAATCGCCGCTGAAATTACAGGTCTTTGATACTACTATATTCAGCCTGCCCGGAAGCGGTCTCATGATACTTTCATATGTTTTTCTGCCCATGATGACTGCTGAACCGTCAGTGATGCGCCGGAAATACTTCATATCTTCAGGTATGTTCCATGGAATATGACCATTGCATCCGATAACGCCGTTTTTTGAGACTGCGGCAATAATACTTATCATTTTTCAAGCCTTTCAAGCAGTTCCTTTACTGTAAGACCGAGCAGAGGATGCCTGTACGCAGGCATAAGTTCAGCGGCAGGTATCAGTACAAAACTGCGGTTGTGCATATCTGCGTGAGGTATAGTAAGATCCTCATCATCAATTATTTCATGGTCGTAGAATATTATATCAAGGTCAAGAGTTCGTGGTCCCCAGTGTATTTTACGTTTACGGTCAGCTTTAGCCTCGATGTCATGGAGCAGGTCAAGCAGACCATGAGGTGAGAGCATTGTCTTTAAACGTACCGCTCCATTAAGAAAATCAGGCTGATCTGTATAGCCATACGGCTTTGTGACGATAAGTTTAGAGCGTCTGACATCTTTGTTGTAAACACTTTCTTCAAGTGCTTTTATGCCATTTTCGATAAATGTATGGCTGTCGCCGATATTCGAGCCGACAGCAACGAGTACATCATGCCATCCACGGTGTACCTTTACTGATAATTTCCGGAACTCCATATCTATCGGAGCTTCCGGTTTATTGACTTCTATATCAACGCTTTTTACGAGGCTGAATTTCAGCAATATTGCTTCAGCGATTTTCTGTGCCGCTGTTTCTATAAGCTTATAGGTATTTTCAGTCATGACTTTATAGATAAGGTCACATACTTTGCTGTAATCCACGGATTCTTCAAGATCATCAGAAATACCGGCTTTTTCAGTATCAACGTACAGCACGGCGTTTACATAAAAATTCTGTCCGTTTATGTTTTCATGCTCAAAAACGCCGTGATGAGCAAATATTTTCAGTTCTTCTATGCAGATCTTATCCATGTATGTAACCTCTTATTATAGCTTCGGTCATTTTTATTGCCCTTGCATTTTCTTTCACATCATGAACTCTTATAAACGATGCACCTTTCATTACTCCTGCGACTGTTATAGCGATAGTTCCTTCAAGACGCTGATCTGTCGGAAGGTCAAGTGTAAGACCTATTACAGATTTTCTCGATGCAGCCAGTAATACCGGAAGTTCAAGTTCTTTTGCGAATTCGTCGAGCCTGTCTATGGCTTCAAGATTATTTTCGTATGTCTTTCCGAAACCAATTCCCGGATCAACAATTATACTGCTCTTTGAAACGCCTGCATTTACAGCTGTATCAACACTTTCTTTCATTTCAGCGACCATATCCGACATGAAGCTGTTGTAATCAGTGTCCTTGCGATTATGCATAAGACAGCATGATACGCCTGTATCTGCTATGAGTTTAGCCATTTCTCCGTTATCATATTTAAGTCCCCATATGTCGTTTATGAGGTCTGCACCGGCTTTTATTCCGGCTTCAGCGACTTTATGCTTGTATGTGTCGAGTGATATTGCTATGTCAAAGCGTTTTTTTATAGCTTCTATCACAGGAGCTGTACGTTCTATTTCTTCTTCATCGGATATCTTAGTATATCCCGGACGGGTAGATTCTCCGCCTACGTCCACAATATCCATTCCTTCTGCGATCATCTGTTCCGTATGGTATAATGCGCTGTCTATTCCGTTGAACTTTCCGCCGTCTGAGAAAGAATCCGGAGTAACGTTAAGTATACCCATTATATAGCAGTGATCGTGTACCTTAAAATCATATTTACCTATATACATAATATCAAATCTCTACTTTATTATTTTTTTTGTCTTCTGACCAGTTACATATATCCTGAGCCTTGCAGCAGAAACACAGCCTTGATTTTTTGTCCGCTGTATAAAAAACAGCTTCAAGAGTACTTTTTTCGTTGTCAGAACGTCTGTGAGAAAGAATAAGTTTTACTATCTCAGCCTTTTTATCTATTGGACATCCGACCTCTTCGAGTATTTCTCCGGCGATCTCAGCACCTGCTTTATCGTGAGAAACTCCGTTTATATACTCTTCCACTCTGCCTATATCATGCAGGAGAGCTGCGGAGTATATCACATCCGTGTCGGCTTCTATATTATTTTTGCTACATAGCATAACAGTGATCCTTGCAACATTTATAAAATGTTCCATATCATGTCCGCAGAAAATGCGGTCTTTTTCAAGTTCTTCAAGTTGTTTTATCAGCCTTGAATAGCGCTCATTGAGCAATATTTTATTGGCAAGTTCAAGTTTCACTTATTATACCGCCTTTATTATTCTTGTGACACATACCGCAGCATTGATCTTACGGCATATGCTCAGCAATCAAATTATATATTATTATTCATTCATTGTCAATCTTATAGCTGCTATTATGTTCAATGTACATTACTGTTTATACAATAAGCCGTACAGGATTGTGCGTACAGCACAAAAGAACCTGTTATAGTGGAATTTTAGTGCCTGCTGTCCAGGCAATGATATAAACAAAATGAGCAATTTAAAGCTTTGTTCATAGTTCATTTAAAACTTTTCAGAAATATGTTGGCAATATGCTTAATAAGATTAGTATAAAGTAGTACATTTTTAATAAAAAAATCTTTAGTGCAAATGATTTTTTACAAACTGCTTTACAATATACAATATATATGATATAATATGTTTTGTAAATAGCTGACTGGACAGCAATTTGATTATAGAATGTGAGATGCAGTAAAGTGAATACAGTAAATGTTGCCGATTCAAAGACATACAGCAGTACAGCTTACAAAGTTTTTTCTGTTACACGAAAAATATTTGTATATCTTATTTCGCTGCTGATAATAATAGCAGCTGTTCTTTTTGCTGCGAATAAAAGCCCTAACAAAGCTTTTTTAGGCTACAGATATTATACAGTGCTTACAAATTCGATGACACCGGAGTTTGCAAGCGGTGATATGGTATTTGTTAAATTAACTGATGCGGAAAGGATCAAAACAGGGGACATAATAACATTTAATCCTTCAAGCAGCAGTGAAGCTTATCTTACTCACCGTGTTACGGAAAAGTACGCCGATTATCAGGGGACAGGCGTTACTTGCTTCAGAACAAAGGGCGATGCGAATGATTCGGACGATGCTTTCCTTATTGACGAAAGCCGTGTGATCGGAGTTGTTAAGTTCCATATGCCTAAACTTGGTTTAATTGTTCGTTTTGTACAGCTAAGGTGGTATTTCATTTTACCGCTCACTGTACTGATGATAATTTTTTTCAGTCTCATGAAATATTATTTTTCAATGAAAGGAACAGACGGGACAGAAGCACAAAAAGCATAATTTTACCCCGAAAAAATTATGGATGAATACGGAGGAAATGATTATGAGTAATGAGAAAAACAAAAGGAAAAGAAGCTCAAAGGAAAAACGTGTGCTTATTGCATCAGTTATTGTTGCAGGCACTATAGTTGCAGGAAGCACCTTTGCGTGGTTCACAAGTTCAGATACCGTGACCAATAAGCTTTCAGCATCCGGCGAATACGGCGTTGCTATCGCAGAAAGCTTTGAGCCGACAGAAAACTGGATACCAGGTCAGAACATCAAAAAGGAAGCTTATGCTATGAATACCGGTAATGTTGATGCATTTGTAAGAATGTGGCTTACCGGCAATCTCAGAGTTGTTACTGAAAGTAATACTGGTATAAGCATAACTTATTTCAAAGACTATGTTGCTCCGAATAATCAAGATGCAACAAGAATTATTGATGGCGATATGAGCGGACATTTTTCAAAAAAGCTCTCAAATGATGACACATATTTCAGAGTACTGGACGAAAATGAAAGAAAAGTTATGCAGACTCCTTATTTAGCTTATGCAGAGGGCAATTACAGCTATAAGGATGCTAAAACAAATGAAGTTATAGATGGTACGGAATTTACTGACGGCGGTAAAGTTGTTTCTATTAACAGCGGTGAATTTACACCAAAACAAACAGGTCTGTATATTTTCAGAAGAGTGCTTAATAGTAATACTACAGAATACAGCGGATATTATTGTTCAGTAGATGCAGATAACAAAATAACATACTATGCACTTGTTGATAAATCTACCCGTTCAGATGCAGGACAGGAATATAATGAAAACCGTGAGATCTATATTAAAAACCTTACCGGCACATCAGGTAATTCTCTTGTAAGTGCTATAAATCAGATAAGTGTTCGCACTGCAAACAGAAGTATTCTTGATAATAATAATTTGAGTTGGAAATATACAACACCAGCGAATGCGGATGCTTCACCATTTAATTCTACTAATCCGTATTTCGTTGTTTCTATTAAGAATCCTAAAGACGGCTCAAACCAGAGCTCTATCAAATTCAATATCGAACTTTCTAATATCGGTGACGGTACTGAGGGCGGCAAATGGCAGCCTGTTTCCACTGGTACAGGTGATAATACATCAAAATACACATTCTATTATACCGATGACGTTCAGAGCGGCGGTGTAACAAAGGAACTTATAAAGAACGTTCAGCTTGATACAGGCTTAAAGGAAGGCGCTTACATTTCCTTTGACTTTGACCTTGACGTTAACCTTGATTCTATTCAGATATTTAAGGATGATGCTAATGTTGAAGGCACAACAAATGTTATTCCTGCTGCTGGCTGGGCTACAACTAACGCAAATGTAACTGCTGCCAAGATCGCTGATGCTTCAGGTGTAACTCATGCAGCCGATGGTAAGGAAATCAGTACAATTAAATGGACAGCAGCAACTAACGGATAATACATAACTTAATATTCAAAAACATTGTCTGATCGGAAGGAGGCAGCAGAATGAGCGTGAAAAGACTTTTATCAGCTCTGTTTTGCAGCCTTCTTCTTATGGCTGTAAGCGTTATCAACGCTTATGCGGAAGAAAACCTTCCGGACGGAGCAGTTAAAGGTATGCCGGATAGGGTGATTGCTGTAGATTCCGATGGTGATCCCATAAGCAGTGATACCGGAGAGTATTTTTTCAGCGTAGAGGATATGAAGCCGGGTGTACACTATACAAAGGATATCCAGCTTATGAATCTGCGTGAAGATAAAGGCTATCATCTCTTTTTCTATCCCGAATCTGTTTCAAAAAACGGAAGTATCGACCTTGAAAAAGACTGCGACTGTACATTTTATCTCGATGATGAAGTGATATATACCGGAAGCGTTACAGGAAATTCTGAAAACGATGCCTTGCATGACATAATTGACCTTGGCAGTTATGCGCCGGGTGAATCGCATAAACTTGTATGCGATATAGTATGGAATACAAGAACCGTCGTTCAGCCTGAGGATATCCGGACTGAAACTAAAAAAACTAAATATACCTACTCTAAAAGAGTTTACGGAAAATCAAAGGGCGAAATTGAATTTAAATGGGTATTCTGTGCGGCTGTCAATGAAGAATATGATCCTCCTGAAACAGGTATACTTCACGCTGACGGCGGTATATGGCTTTATACCATGTGCGGTGCAGCAGGTATGACTGTGATAATGCTTTTCATGATATTCATGAAAAAGAGAAAGCAGGCTGACAAATGAAACGGCAGCTGATATATACAGCGGCAATACTGTCGGCGGCTGTCGGAGCATTGGCTGGATACCGCTATTTTACCGGAACGTATCTGCCGGAAAAACGGCTCAGTGATGCAGCAGAAGAACAGCAGAAGCTTATAGATGCTGTACGCCCTGAAACTGTAAACATTAATGAAAGTAATGATGAACATACTACCGATCCGCTTGCGCCAGTAAGAGAGGTAAACGATGATGCTGTTGGCTGGATATATATACCCGGTACTAACATCGACCTCCCGATAGTGCAGGGAGAAGATAATGAACTCTATTTGCATAATGGCTTTAACGGACAGTACAACTATGAGCTTGGCTGTCCGTTTCTTGATAATAGATGCAGCAAGGATATGAGCGGCTTCAATTCAATAGTCTACGCACATAATATCGAAGGAAGAAAAATGTTTGCTGATATAGCACTTTTCAGGGAGAGCGGATTTATGTCTGAACACAGCAATGGTACGCTTACTTTGCCGGACGGCTCACATGAAGTTGACTTTTTTGCATACCTTCCGGTACAAAGCGATTCAGCAGCTTATCATACCTTTTTTATTGACAGCCGTGAGCAGAATGAGTACATCTCCTATCTTTTCTCGGCTTCGTCATACACTCAGACTTATTCCGAGAAAGATCTCCTCGAAATGGAGAATATACACATTCTTCTGCTTTCGACCTGTACTTTTGAAAATAAAAATGCACGAGGGATACTTGCAGGGATCATAAACTAAACATACCATGAGCAGAAAACAAACTATACAAAAGCTGTATAACATTATCTACCGCATTATTTCAACATCTGTCATAGCTTTGGCAGCAATTCTTGTCATATTGAATCTTTGCGGCATACGGATGTACAATGTAAGGTCAGGCTCAATGGAAGATGCAATACCATTGGGAAGCCTTTGTTTTGTAAGTACATACAGCTCATACGACGATATAAAGGTAAATGATGTAATATCATTTCACCTTGATGATATGAAGGTAACACACCGTGTTGCTGAAATAACATCTGAAGGCTTTGTCACAAAGGGCGATAATAACGAGAATTCTGATCCTGAACCGGTTACGGAATCAAATTATATCGGTAAAACGGTATTTGCTGTTCCGAAAATAGGAGCAGTTCTTGGAAAACTGCGCTCTCTGGGCGGGATAGTATTTTCCGGTGTTGTTCTTGCACTTTTTTTGGCAGGAGGACACTTTTATAAGAAAACGTGAAAGGGGGATTTTTGTATGGACAAGGTAAGAAACTTTTTCCGTACAGGAAAGCG
This sequence comes from Ruminococcus flavefaciens, assembly GCA_002348905.1. Taxonomy (GTDB): domain Bacteria; phylum Bacillota; class Clostridia; order Oscillospirales; family Ruminococcaceae; genus Ruminococcus; species Ruminococcus flavefaciens_O. Next base: position 27,226 of record DEBW01000153.1, read on the forward strand.
TCAGAAGCTTACGGCGGCAGCTGTACTGGCAGTTTTATATTCGGCTGCTGCTATAGGAATATTCTCCTTTTTTCACGGAAGCGACAGCATGACAAACAGGTTTAAGTCAGGAAGCGGTTCACTGCTCATAATCGAGCATGAATGGGATGCACAAGGTGAAAAAATGGCTGCTTCATCTGAGCCTGGAATGATGATACCTAAAGACCCGTGTGTGTATAACAACGGTCAGGCTGATGAGTACATTCTGATGAAAATGACTATAGAATTTGATGAATACAGCGGCGAGCTTGAAAGTGAAGTTGATACAGACTCAGGCGAGGTAGGTATACCTTCAAATGAGAAAAGAATGCGGGATATAGCAGGTGCTATAATGCTTAATGAGGATACCGCTCTTTTCAACGATACATCAAAGGCTTTAGAAGAATGGAGCTGCAATAACAGCAATTATGCATTCAGACCGTTAAGTACATCACTTGACGGAAACAAGCTTGAGCTTTTATTTTATTATACTGCCGGAGATAATAACGGTGAATTTCCTGTGCTGAGGATACTTTCACAGGATGAAAAGACTCCGGAGCTTTTTAATTATATAAAGCTTCCGGTATATAAAAGAATGTGGCTGGGAGTTTTTGACCAGCCTTACAGTATAGATATCGAAGTTAAAGGCATACCGGCAGAAGCTTTTAATGGTGCAGTATGTGTTGATGATGATATTGACGTAAAATTCGGCGTTCAATGATCTTGTGAGGTTTTGAGATATGGATGAAATGATAAATATAAAATGCAGACCTTTGGGGATAAGGATAGTTTCTGTGTTTGCTGCAATAGTTATGTGCTTGTCGTTTATGAGAGTATTTCCGGCAGGGGCTTATTCGTCGGCATCTAAAGATATAACTGAGCCTTATGATATGGACGAGAGTGTATCTGATGATGAGATGATAATCACGGGTGAAGCGGAAGCTGCTGAGGTAATGGCTTCTTATATACCTATGACCGAGGAAGAAAGTCAGGCGGTTTTTGAAGAACTTGTGCTTAATGCAAATAATAAGATAAATATACTCGGCAATGGAAGCAGCGGTTTTCAATCCTCATTTGATGAAGAAACAATACAGGATGCCCTTAAAACATTCAAGCTGGAATATGCTTTTCCAGCATCTGCTTCAAGAGAAGGTGATACTTCTCACAGCATTGAGCGTTCAGAAAGCTTTTTGATAAAAGGCAGATTAACCATAAATACAGATTATGCTGTACAACCAGGTAAAATGGAGGTCCGTATACTNNCGGAGCGAATTTTTTCTGACAGAAATGGCAACTATATAAAGATAAAAACTATAGGTGTCTCAAAGTTCAGATCAGTTCCCGAAAAAAATGATGACGGCAGCTATAATGTAGCCGGAATATTCACTGAAAGCGTTGTTCCATACAACTATTTTATTGACTCAAGTACCGGAGAATATGTTATAGTTAATTATTCCGAACTCGACAGCAGCTCGAATTCGATCGAGATAAGCTTTGATAAGGCAGAGATATTTGATATTACTGACGATACTCAATGGGACATAAAGCCTGTCATAAACATCATCTATGATATGGAGGATGCCGGTACTATTCCGGTGATCAGCGGTACTGGTCTTGGCGGAGCTGAGGATATTTATACAAGATGTATGTACAACAGCGGCTCCGGAACGATTGAGCTTTACAGACGAAATATCGAAACAGGTGAAAACAATGCAAGGTATTATACCTATTACGATTTAAGCGGAAGACCTTATTTTGTTTACGACATCAGAAACAATAAATGGTACACGATAACGATACCCGAAAATGCAATAAATGTGGTTTATAAGGCTGAATATCTGAAAAATAATTTTGGAACTGAAACAGATTCTGAACCTGATATAGAAGTATGCATCAAGTCCCTGAAAATCGAGAACAGAGAAGGAGCAGGACTTGCAGGAAGCATCGACAGTGGTGTTACACTTGACAGCGTAGCTAAAACTGCAACTCCAAATAACAGCAGCGGTTATGGTTCACAGCTCTACACAAAGGGACAGATGAGCAAATACATAAATACTTCTAATCTTGATCCCCGTGTACTTACAGGAAACAATCTCAGCGAAGACTATATCTATACCTGCTGGAAGGTAACTACATCAGGAAAATGTACACAGCCGTGGTCTATGCTTTTCAAAGAGAGACCGAAGGTAGCACAGCTTGATTCTTCAAATCAGCCGGTAACAGACGACAGCGGTCAGATAGTCTATAATTATGTTGATGATGCTATAATACTCGGAGTGTCTACAGTAAGGTCAAATAACGGCTTTTTCTATGCAAGCGAGATAAAAAGCGATTCTGACAGCATAAAACGTCTGTACCAGTACGTAAGTAAAGAAACACTTGCTGGTGATGATGCTGACTATCAGAAATTATGGTATGTGGCTGACAGTAATGCCGAAATGAGAAGTCAGTGCGGACTTTCATATGTTGCTGAAGATTACAAATATAATATGGATCATTATGTCGTTATAGCTTATCCTAAGGATTCTATACCTAAGTATTATGACGATAACGGCGAACTGAAATATGCAGAGTTCTCAAATGACATTGATGTTTTGATATACCCTCGTGACGATAATGTTAAGATAGAAAAAGATACAGTTACACAGTCACCGATCGTTTTCAAGAATTTTAAATGGGAAGGCGGTACCACAGGCTGGCGTACTTACAAAAGAGCTGACGAGGAAGGCAAAGAAGGTCTTATCAGCGTAATGGATACTCTCGCTGGAAAAGGTGTAAGCAGCGGTGTAGGAAATATCACCTTTGCTGAGAGTTACCGTGGCGGCGCTTACATGGAATGTCATAAGAACTCCGGTGATTATGGATATGTAAAAGGAAAATACTACACAATAACAAATGCTGATGATATACTTACAGCTCAGCCTTACGGCGAAGTAAGAGTTGGCAATGAATTTAAAAGATTCTACGGCAAGCCGGCTCTTCTTGACGGAAGCGATTATTTTTACAGCTATGCTGAACTGAGAGTATCAGAATTTGACATTGATCCGTTTGAGGACAATATGTACTCGCTGAATTCAGCATCAGTCAGCGAAAAAATAACAGATGACGATTCTGTTGACCGTGACTGGAAGGTATATGGCTGGTATGAAGGCGGAACTGACTGGGAACTGATCGACCTTACAAGGTATGGATTTGAGCATCCTACACTTACCGTTGAGGATTATGTAAGACTTAAAGATAAAAATTCTTTTGTCTATATAAGAATGGATTTCCTTGATAAAGGCGAAAGATGTCCTTACAGGATAAAATCAGTTCACAATACAACAGCTTATGACACAAGAGCTAATCTCACGCTCACAACACAGCTTAAAGTTGATTCACCAAAATTCAATAAGAATACCGGTTGTCTGAGAAAAGGTTTCTTTTACGAGGACGGTACTCCGCTTGATGAATCAAATTTAGAGCCTGATACATTCAGAATAAGCCTGCGAAACTATTCAGCAAATACGTGTACTGCGTATGACGCAAATGAACCCGGATACAAAAAAGAAATAATTGATATATTTTCAGACGGAAATGGAAAATATGTCAATTATGAGGTCGATCCATACTATTCTTCTGTAAATGCGAACAGGTACGATTTTGTTGATATGTCAAAGCTTTACTCGTCGATGTCAACATCAAGTGACCGTGACAGTTACTGGCACGTAAACAAAGAAGAACGAATCAAAAGTGAACTTGGTAGCAAACTTCTTGCAAATAATGCTAATATGCCAAGTCAGTTCGGAGAATCAGAATATCTTCCGATGCAGTATATCATAGGTGATACTACTACCTATACCAGCAGGGAAGAATTTCTTGAAAAGAACAGGCATATTCTTCGTGATGAGGCTGCTATTGACATTACTGCATTAGAGCCTGCTGCCAATGCCAATAAATATGCAAGCTGGGAGAATGATACCCAGAAAGGTCAGGTAATAATGACGTATACCCTTACAGGCTATGAGGGATACAGAATAAACAAGGACTTTCTTGATATACTTGACGCAGACAGTTATGAGCCGCCTGAGCGTGAATATGTGTATATCTGTGATCTGCTTCCGGCAGGTGTGAATTACTATGGATATGAACAGCCGACCATAGGCAAGTTAAGTACGATAAAGGTCGGAAAAACCGATCAGACTTTAACTTCTGAAGATGTCGATGAATTTGTTTCGTCATGGGACAGAGGCAGTGACACTATAGAACTTGTTGAAACTGAAACTTTCACTAACTGGAAAAATACAGGCAGAACACTCATACGTTTCAAACTGCATATCAAAAATACAGAGGCTGTTTCAAATGACGGCAACTGCTTTATTGGCTGCGGCATAAGGTTCAAGGCATATGTATTATGGGAAAACTATTCCTCAGCAAGCGAAAAGGACAATATCTTTGCGTATGTAGCCGCTGACGATAATAATGGCGGTGATATCATAGGCAGATGGACAGGCAAGGCGGATTCTCAGGTGTACGATGATGCCGGAAGCGTTGTTCCTGTCAAAGTATCGACAATGGATTACACTTCATTTGAAAATGTTGCTGACTTTGACGAAGACGGTGATTCAAATGAGCGTAACCGTATGTACGGTCACGCAAATGAAATGGCATCTATCACTATGGCACGTACTCTCGGTATCAAGGAGAGTGTAAAGGCTGACGCTGATACCTATGCAGATTATACCGAAAAGACAAGTGTTGCTGAACATCAGGATTATACCTATAAGATACATATTGATAAGACAGAACAGGGTGCGGCCGGAAATATAGTTGTTTTTGACAGACTGGAAGCTGTATATCCCGGTAACTGGAAAGGTACTTTCAAAGAAGTAGACATTACAGAGATACTCAATAATTTCCAGTTGGAAAGAGATGACGTAACGATATGGTATTCCAAAAGCGATAAAGCTCCGATAGAGCTTTACAAAGTCGGAGATACCTATACTCTGAACGGTTCAGCAGAAGGTGCAGAGTTTGCTGAATGGAGTTTTACAGAAGCAAACAAGCTTGTATCTGATGATAAAAAATGGCACGTACTCAGTGAAAGCGTAGACAGTTCGGAAATACAAAGTATAGCCGTAGATTTCGGCAATAAGCTTGTACTTGATAAACAGGCAGTCATAAATATATATGTCAGAATGGAAGCTCCTGCTTTCAGTCAGACAATGACTCATACTTTTGACCGTTCATCGTTCTATTTTCAGGATTTTCAGAAAAACGGAGATACCTATGAACCAGTAGCAAACAGCTTTTCGTACAGCGAAAGCAATATCGCTACTGTTACTCTTGGAAAAAATCAGCATCTCAGAGTCAAAAAGAATATGCCGGAAAATATGGATATTTCTTCGGATATCATACAGAATTCAGAGTTTACATTCAAGCTTGTTTCCCGTCAGGAAAGCGTTGACAAGAATATAAAGCCGGATGAAGATGCTATTGAGGACAATGATATTCAGGTCAAGGACGTTTCTTACGCAAATATAGCATATAGGCTGTATGATAATGATAATCATGAGATAGAGGCTGGTTCGGTACACGCTACAAACGAAGACGGTGAATTTAAGCTTAAATTCGGTCAGACAGCTGTTTTTGATATAATCACTTCTTCCGTTAACGCTCAGGATGAAATCTATGACTTCGATAATATAAAGGTCATTGAAAAGAGTTTCCCTTACTGGCTTGGAGTGAAAAATGTAGAATCAGATGCAAGTGAGGCTATCATCACAGTAACTAACTATTTCAGACCTACTCTTTACATTACAAAAACTACAAAGGGCGTTCCTGAAACTGCATCACCTGAGAATATGTTCAGCTTCAGACTGAAAATATTCGATAAAGTGGAGGATAAATGGCTTTCATACAGTGACCTGACCAACGGCGGGTATTCTCTGCTTAATAAAGGTGTTTCAGACCAATACCTTTATACGTATAAGGCTGATGCGGCGGCTGGATTGTATGAACTTCCGAAAGGCTGGGACATCGAGAATGAGCAGGAGAATATCTATGAAAGCTATTCTGTGAATGAAGATACTGACGGTACTGCTTATTATGACATAACACTTGATACAGGCATTACTAAAACGTTGGCTCTGCCGGTATACATAAAGCATATCGTAAACGAAAACGATACCGGTATGTTTATGGAAAACAACGGCGTTTACGAACCGAGATACAGTTTTACTATCGAAGAACTGCCGGATGCAAATGGTGAATGGTACTGCGAAAAGCCTGTATGGAACGGTGAGATAGGCAGCGAGGAAAACTCCCATGTCTGGACAAACCGTTACAGATATAAGGAGCTTATGCTGAAAAAAACAGTCTCCCATGCGCCTGACGACCTTGAAGACTATGCCTTTACTTTCCAGCTCACAGACAGCGACGGAGTGCCGTATTATCAGTATGCTGACGGCAAGCAGGTAAAATGGCAGTTATGCAAAACAGACAGCAGCGGTGAAGCTGTACCGGTAACAGGTGACGGAAAAAGCGGCGAAGTTGACAATAACGGTGTATTTACCGTTAAGGGCTGCGGCAATCCGTCAGGAAGCAGCGGAGAACAGTTTGTTATACGTCTTAGTTATGCTGCACTTGAAAGTGACGGTTCAGCCAGATCATACATCATAAATGAGATACTTGACAAGGAAACACTTCAAAGTTTAGGCGTTGATACTTCTCAGACTTCTACAACTGACGACTTAAAGGCAGTTAAAGGCAAAGCTTCAGTAACTGTAAGAACAAATTCATTGCAGGCTGAAATAAACGTTGAAAATGATTACCTGAAACGAAGCATAACCATAAGAAAAACAGTTGCTTCGGATACGATACCGGATCAAAGTAAAAAATTCACAATGATACTTTGTCCGGAAAATGGTGCGTATGAGATACCGGAGTATACAATATCCGATAAAAACGGAGATCCTGTAAATGCAACTGTGACTAACGTGGATATTCCGGAAACTGGCTGGTTATTTGAACTGGCTGACAGCTGGAGCATTACTTTCAGGTATGCCGGAAACGCCGGTGATTATTTCAAGCTCTACGAGAAAATTGATTCCAGCTTTGAACCTCTTTCACTGACGTATGATGAGAATGAAGTTTATACCGATCCTCAGCGTTTTATCCTGCCGTCATCCGAGGACTATTCAACAAATGTGGTAAACGGAAAAGACGGATATATCGTTATAAGAAAACAATACAAGGGCGATTATCTGCAAGTAGATGACGAACTGAAAAACGACACTGACAACAGAGTAAAGCTTCGTCTTGAACTAAAAAGCGGAAAAGAATATAAAACTGTCAGCGGATTAAGCAACGGCATAGTTACAGCTATAGGCGGAGATGCCAACAGAAGCTTTAGCGATACCGGTAATATAGCTATTTCATCGGGTGAGACACTTATAGTTGATCTTGCTGAACTGACAAGACTGCTCACAGGTTCATCAAGTCCTCTTTGCAGCTACAGGATAACCGAGACAAGCTGGACAAAACAAATAGGAAAAGACGGCAGTTGGTATGTTATAGAACCAGAAGCAGAAAATGCGGTATGGGAATATACAAACGAGGATAAACTTGGTACTATCGTCAATAATGTTACTTGTTTCAGCAGTGAAAACGTCATATACAAGCGTATCGGATTCAAAGACAAGAGTCCGGAAAAACCGACTGGTATCATATCATTTACAGTAAGAGATCAGAACGGTGAACCTGTACAAGGCGTGAGATGTATTGCGGCAAGGCAGGATTCAGGAAGCGAGGTTCTTACTGAGTATAAATGTGTTTCTGATGCTAAGGGAATTATAGATATTGATTTCAGCAGAAGCGAGATAAATAATGAAGGCTGGAAGCTTAATGCAGGTGTTACGCAGTATTATCTGAAGCTTTTCTTCGACAGAGCCGTAAAGATATCTCCGCAGACTCCGGGAGTTCTCAGCATAACCGAGAATACTTCATCTACCGATAAAAGCTGGGGCGTACCGGCAGGATATGAAAAATGCGGTGTTGAAGATACTTACGTCAATGAAACTCACCTCCGAGAGATCAACTGGGATCAATGGTGCAGTGATGCTGATACATTTGTCAATTCTCAGGATACCGAGCTTTTTGCGGTGACTAAAACTGTACATCCTTCAGGTGAAACACTTACCGATGAGGATAAAGATACTTATTTTACTTTTGTGATATCAGAGCGCATAGGCAATAATTACTTCCCGGCTCCGCATATAAGCTACAGCGTTTACAGCATTGATGATGAGGAGCTGACAAATGTATTAAGGACTGGTATAACTGATGCTGACGAAAATGACAGCAATTCAGGCTGGGGCGTATTCAGACTGCGCCACGGGGAAAAAGCAGTTCTTGATCTTCCAAAAAATGCTTACTGGCAGATAACCGAGGATAATACCGGAAGCTATAAGCTTGCATCTGATACTGACGGAAATATAATCCATGACAGCATTGAAGGCAACAATGACAATATACTTGACAATGGTGAAGCTACAGCCGTTAATGAGACTGCCCGTGATGCTTACAGCACAAGGGAGATAGCTCAGGGCTTTGAAATGCACAGTACATTTGATATGCTCAGTTCATTCCCAAGAGGCGGGGGAGTAGTCCTCATAAACGGCAGTGCAGATAAGAATTCTCCTATGTTTGCGTGGTATGACGAAACACAGGATTCTCTTGATATGGACGATTCAGGTGTTTATACCGTTCCACGTACAACCAAGCTCAAAGAAGGTCAGACCTCTGAAAGCAACTATTACTACCTTGCAAGTGATATTTCGACCGATAAGTATAATAACTCTGAATTTACCATAAAACAGGAGATATATGACAGCTATGAGTGTACGGCTGACGATCTTATCTGGAGTTCTGAGACTGGTGTGACCGATAAGTACTATCCGAACAAAAACGGCACTATAAATATACCGGAATATGTATGGATAAAGGGTTCAAACGGAAATGCTGAACAGAATAAGATAGTTGGCATAGGTAAAAATGCTTATTCCGGCATACAGGGCAATGATTCTGTTATGAATACAGTAGTTGTTCCGCAGTATGTTGAAAAAGTAGGCGACCGTGCATTCTATGGATGCACTTATCTGAAAGATGTTGTATGGCAGGGCAATGGCACTGAAAACGGCGTAAAGGTACTGGGTTCATGTTCATTCTCAAATACCAGCGTTGACGTTGTGATACCTGATACTGCTGTTACCCTTGAACATTCCGTATTCAAAGACTATTCAGGTCAAAAATACGGTTTAAACAAAAAAACATACAGAAATTCTCCTGATTCGCCGCCTTTCAGACTTGAAATACCAGAATCGGTAAGATACTTTGCATCAGTATCTCCTACAAATTTAAATCTTAACCAAACTCTTGGTCAAGGTCAGGGTGAATATTATAAGATAACCGGCAACAGCACTAATGCCTGCTATCATCCTTTACGTTTAGGAAGCGGTGACAGTATTGAAGAACTGAAAACCGGTTTCACGGTTATAGGAGGAAATAACGATACGAATAAAAATAAAGTAGGAATATATCCTGTAAATGCTTGTTATGGCTCAGCGATGGTATGGGCTTGTATAACATTCGGCGGTAATGATGAAGGTCTTACTATAATGAGTGATCTTGCAGGTCAGCTGAGAAATATAAGTGATTCAGGAACTTATGGCGAGTTGATAGGAAGAATAATGGTTCTGCCCAAAGGAAACGTTACACTTAAATCAAACTGCTTTGATACACGAAACAATCTTGCACAAAACCATCTGCTTGTATTTCAGACGGATGATATAAGTGAACTTACCATTGAAGGCAATATCAGCTCAGCAGGTACAACGCCTACGATAATCGTATTTACAAACCTTGATTCTTCAATAGAAAACAATACTGAGTGGCAAACAAAGCTAAGCAGGATAAAGTCAAACAGACCATGTACTGTTTACTACAGGGATCAGCTCAGGAACACAAACAACAATGAGCTTGTTACAGGTATTATAAACAGTATCGGACTTCCGGACGGATTCTGGGATCAGGGAGTAAAGGATATGCTTTACCGTGCAGCTGGAGTTGATGATGTACCTTTACCAAACGGTTTGCCTGCTGCAAGAAATATCACAAGAAATGTTATACCGTACAATACAGTATACATCGAAAGAAAAAAAGAGCTTTTAAGCTCGTGAAAGGAGGACGGCAATGGATAAGACAAAACTTTTCAAAAGGTTAATAAGCTTTACAACAGCATCTGTTGCCGCTTTTTCCTTTGGAACATTGATGCTTGCTTCCGGTGACGATTCAATGCCGTCGGTACACTTCGGCAACGAAAAAGTGACTGGTCTTACAGTTACAAAGGAAATATACAAGGATACCTCATCGGTAAAACCGCTGAGAGAAGGCAGCGACGAGGATAAAACATATTATACCGCTAATCGTCTCAGTGAAGATGAGTTCAGAATGTTCCTGCTTGAGGGCAGCAGTGAAAACTCGCTGTCTCCAAGGCAGGGCGAGGTATACACACGCTCAAACAAGTACGGCAGTTACTATTGCTGTCCTATGTACAGTGATGAGAATGTGACCGGAGTTGACCTTATTATACGTCCTTATGACAGTAAAGGCAATTATGAGGTGTGCTATTTTGATGCCGGCGGAGAACATCATGAATACAGCGATAAAGTTGGTCAGGCTCAGAATGATGACGGATATGCCGCAATGGATATATCTGATAAATTCAAGCGTGATTACGGAAGCAGCTACGTGACCAAAAATTTTAGTACATGGTCTGACGGAAGCTTTTTCATGTATGACGGAAGAGACAGTGAACAGGTATTCTTCAAAAAGATAAGAAGCACATACTACTACGTTACTGAGGATGTTGCTGCTCTTGAAAGAATAAATGATGACAAGATAGCTGAAAAGCTTACGGGAGTTTATAATACAGGTGTTCAGGCACTTACATCCCCTGATAGTCCGAGAAGATACAATGCATCTGAGGCAAATTCGTTCCTTGTCAAGAATTATTTTGATAAGCCGAATGATGTTTTTACTCTGAAAAAAAGTGTGAATTATCTTTATGCAGACAATATTTTCAATGACGAATTTACCTTTGAACTGCTTATAAACGATGAATCTCCGGGCGGATACAGTTATACTAAAAAGGAAGGAAGCAAGATCGTTGAAGAAGGTGTTTTCGATTACGGCAATGCTCCGGCAACTGTAACGCTCAAAGGCGGTCAGAGCCTTGAAATAAGCGGTATAATGAAGAATAGCTTCATCGAGGCGAGAGAGATACTCACTGACAGCGATGGAGTAAAGCTTCATCCGGATTACAGTCCTGTAACAGAATATTCATCCACAGACGGCAAGAGCTATACTCTCGTTGAGGAAAATGGCAGAAAGTACATACGCTGGGACGGCGTTTACAAAAAACAAGTTGTTGATGCCGCTGAATTCAGAAATGTGCCGAATGTTATCGCTGTAAGTAAGAGCATCATAAATACTGATGCGATAGATCCTGAAACTGATATAAATGACTATGAATTTGAGTTCAAAGTTCAGAAGTATAATGGAACGGAGTATCAGAACCTTGCCGAAAATGCTCAGATGAAGTATTATATCAAAGAAGGCGGCGTATCATATCAGGGAGACGCATCAAAAAATAATGCTCCTTTTGTTACTGTAAACGGTACATTCCGGCTCAAACACGGTCAGACAGCATTGTTCATCGGACTTGAATCAGGTGAGAAGTATCGTGTATCTGAAACTAAGGCATTGCTTAATAATATAAATGTTACTGCTGATTTTATTATGGACAGCAATGTTTATGAGATAAACGCCCGTCCGGAAACAGTGTCAGATTCAACGGTTGACGATATCAAAACATTCAGAAATGAATATAATCCTCCGAGCGGTATAAGCGTAAGCAAAATGGTCGAGGATAAATACGGCAGAGCTGATCCTGATGCTGAATACAGTTTTAAGATTATAAATGAAAATGGAATTGTCGTGAAAACATTTAGCCTTAAAGACGGAGAAACACAAAATTTCAATGATGTTTCCTCAGGTAATTACAAAGTCATTGAAATTGATCCTAACAGTCCGGGAGAAGATCAGCTTTTCGCTACGGATGTAGTTATCGGAAACGGAAATGTAAAACATTTCAATATAGCTGGTACTGATAATACCACAGATATTGAGTCAGATCAGTTTAATCTTGGCATTGGCGACAGCAAAAGCGTCAATTTTACAAATAAAACTACTGAACTGAAATATTACTTTGATATCGAAAAGATACTTTTCGTTGACAAAAACGTTCATGACAGCGATGAAGCACAGCGTTTCATGTTTAAAATAGAACGTTTTGCTGAAAATGAAACTGATTTTTCTGATAAAAACGTGCTTGAGACTTTTTATACCACCTTCAACTGTACTGATGATATGACATATAACGGTACTGGTATCACCGGATATAATTATGAATTTTATCATGATGCAGATGAAAATGTATACCCTTATTCCTATTTCAAGTATGAAAACGGAACTGCAAAGATACAAAAAATTTACGGTACGGGAGAATACGACAAGTATCAGTATCCGTGCGGAATATGCAGAGGCAGAAAGACTGTCACAGTAACTAAAAATGGCATATACCGTATATCAGAGATAAACTGGTCAGGAAACAAATACAGTTTCTGGAAAGGCTCAAACATTTATAAAGGGTATGGAAAGTGTGTTGCTGATAAAGGTTCAGACGGAAGTGTTATGTTTTCAGTTTCAGATGTAAAGGCTCAGAAATTTGAAAATGTATCGGCTGAAATAAACGGCAGTACAGTATACAGACCTACTGCAAGCTTTACTAACAGCGAGACTGAATACGCTTATCTCAGCTCACAGTCATACGCTGAAAATATTATAAAACATGGTGATTAAGGGGGCAGCTGCATTGAAAAATAAGAAAAAAAGCATAGCTTTCGGCAGTATTTTTGCAGCTGCCGCAGTTGTTCCTGTAGCTGCGCTTGCGGTAGTATTCTACCTGAGCAGCAAAAGCAATGATTTTTCTCCGGCTGATGTGAATATAAAGATATCAGAGAATAACGATACTCCTTTGCAGACTGCTTCAAAGGAATTTACACTGCTCAGTGAAAACAGTGTGTATCACACGGATAAACAGGTAAAGATATTTGAATCTTCTGAAAGCTCAAAACAGCTTAAAGTAAAGCTTGTACCCGGCTGGTATGATGCAAATGGTGAAATTTGCGGAAATCTCGGTAATATAAGCGACTTTTACAGACAGAAAATTGAAGATGATTCGCTCATTTTTTTCAACAGGTATGATGATAAGATAGTTGAATGTATTCTTGATGAGCATTGGGACAGAAACTGGGAATATAACAGCTTTGACGGATGCTTTTACTATACAGGAAAATTTGACGAAGATAATTATACGTCTGTTCTTATGACTGGTGTTGACATTTTACCGTCAGTTTATGAAAATTCAGCCGGTTATGATCTTCATATTGATGTGCTTGCAGATTCTGTTCAGGATAATGAAAATTAAAAGCAACGGCGTTTCTCGTTTTTGAGAAGCGCCGTTTTGTATACATAAGCCGTATCTTTCGATAATGTTTAAAATAATATTTCAAAAACCGTTGACGAAATAGTGCTTCATGTGTTATACTCATGTAAAACAAACATAAATTGCAGTTCATACACCTCTGCTCGCAGTTCACGCATAAATGTATTGACCAATGGCTTCTTTTCGAGTATAATTCGGATATACAAACACGAAAGGAAGTATTCACAATGAAAAAAACATTAGCTCTTACATCACCCGTCAAGAAAGAAAAAGGCAGATTCCTTAAAGGATTGGATATCCTGACATATGCGCTTACAGCATTTCTTGCATTAGGTTGCGAGGGATTCCTTGCATTTGGTATCGAGCAGAATATATACCACTGCACCATAAAGGAATTCAACACATGGCAGAGCATCCTGCACTGGGTTCTGACCTATATCATCTGGGGAGCATTTGCATTTTATGTTTGCAGAAGCACAAAGAAAAAAGGATATGACCTTTTTCCGGAAAAAGATGAGAAGATACGTCCGTGGCAGTGGGTATGCATTGCTGTAGGAGTTGTAGTATGTCTTATCTCCACATGGATAGACTGGAACGGAAGCAAAGTTCTGACTGAATTTAAAAATAATGGGCTTCTGCTGTTTGTTTTCCAGTACATCTATTACTTTATCGAAGTATTTCTGGTAATGCTCATAATTGTCTGCGGACAGAAAGCCTGTGAAGTGTGGTTCGGCAAGGAGAATATCCCATACGGCGGTATTATTGCAGCTCTCACATGGGGAATGGGACACTGGTGGAGCAAAGGCTCACTTGCAGCAGGATTATTCACAGCGTTCTGCGGACTTGTCCTCGGCAGCGTTTATCTGCTCACCAACAGAAAGGCAAAGCTTACGTATATCCTGCTTTGTGTCATATTCATCTTATAAAGGAAAACGCATGAGATTCATAAAGACAAAAGAACAAGAACTGAAAGAAAATTATCTTGAACTTCACTATGATAATATCGACAGCGAGACAAGAGAGCTTATTTCACGGCTTGATACGACACTTTCAAATGTTGAGGGAAGCTATGAAGAAAAGCACGTTTCTGTGCCGGTTACAGAAGTTCTGTATTTCGAGACTGTTGACAGAAAGACTTTTGCATATACTGACAAAATGTGCATAGAAATGAGGCTTACGCTGAATAACGTCCTTGAAATGTATTCCGGCGCAGGACTTATACGAATAAGCCGTTCTGCTGTTGTGAACGTTTACAAGATAGACCACCTGCAAGGAGATATGAACATGAGAACTGTCATATTTCTCAAAAACGGCGAAAAACTCATAATGAACCGAGGATACAAAAAAGAATTTCTTGCGGAACTCGAAAAGATAAAGGAGAGAAACCAAAAATGAAGCTGATAAACAGGAAAAATTTCATATCCATAGTATGTATCAGCTTCACGCTGATAGTCTGCGGAAAACTTCTGTTAGAAAAGAGCATGGGATTTATTGATGCACATTATACTGAGAATATTTTCGCCTGCCTGTTCTTCTCAATTATCATTACAGCTATACTTGCACTCCACTTTTACCTGCAGCGGTTTCCGCTCATACCTGTGCTGATAGCTCAGTATCTTAGCGTGATAGGTGTTACTGTGGGATTCGTAAAAATTGCTGACATGATAGAAAAGACATCCACCAACGGTATGTGGCAGATGCTGCTTTCAGTTACTATCCCATTTGTTGTGAGTGCGATCGTATACTATATTGCTTATTTCAGGCAGATCAAAAAGGCTAATGACATCATTGCCGGACTTAATCAGAATCAGCTTTGAACGCATTTTTATTATTATGATAAGGAGAAAATAATATGATAAGAGAAATTATACATGATCCGATCATTCTCGGAATAAAGTCAAAAGATGCAGCTGCCGATGATTTGCAGATTGCTAAAGACTTAGCCGATACTCTTGAGCATCATTTAGACGGATGTGTTGGTATGGCTGCAAATATGATAGGTGTATCAAAAAGGATAATTGTTTTTGTTGAAGATAAGAAGATAGTAACAATGTTCAATCCTGAGATAATCCTGAAAAATCAGCCTTATGAAACTGAAGAAGGCTGTCTTTCGCTGCTTGGCGAACCTCGCTCTGTTACAAGATATAATAGCATAAAAGTCCGCTATCAGGATAAATATATGAAAGTACATGAAAAACGTTACAGCGGTTTTGCTGCACAGATAATTCAGCATGAGATAGACCACTGCAACGGAGTGCTTATATAGCCGTATACAGTGAAAATAAGTTGTGAAAAATTTGATATTGGAATAATCAAAAACTCGCCTGTAACGAATCACAGGCGAGTTTTTTTGAAAAGGAGAGGTCACACTTGAAAACTACTTTTTGATGTTGAAAGCTCCCATACCAGGGTAGCAGGCAGAAGCGCCAAGCTGTTCTTCGATGCGGAGGAGCTGATTGTACTTTGCAACACGCTCTGAACGTGAAGGAGCACCAGTTTTGATCTGGCAGGTGTTGAGTGCAACTGCGAGGTCAGCAATAGTAGTATCAGCAGTCTCGCCTGAGCGGTGAGAAGAAATAGCGGTGTATCCAGCCTTGTGAGCCATTTTTATAGCTTCAAGAGTTTCAGATACAGAGCCGATCTGATTGAGTTTGATGAGGATAGAATTGCCTGCACCGAGAGAAATTCCCTTTGCAAGACGCTCGGTATTTGTAACAAAGAGGTCGTCACCAACGAGCTGTACCTTATGACCGATCTTAGCAGTCATCTTCTGCCAGCCTTCCCAGTCCTCCTCGTCAAGACCGTCCTCGATAGAGATTATCGGGTACTTGTCAACGAGAGCTTCCCAGTGAGCGATAAGCTCGTCAGAAGTGAATTCCTTGCCGGACTTAGGCTGCTTATAGAAGCCTTTGCCCTTTTCACTCTTCCACTCAGATGAAGCAGCATCCATAGCGATCATGAAGTCCTTGCCAGGTTCAAATCCGGCAGCCTTTACAGCTTCGAGAATCTTTTCAATAGCTTCCTCGTCTGATGTGAGCTTGTTAGGAGCAAAGCCGCCTTCGTCACCTACAGCGGTAACGTCGCCCATGTCCTTGATGAGCTTTTTAAGTGTGTGGAATACCTCAGCACACCAGCGGAGAGCCTCGCTGAATGAAGGAGCGCCGACAGGCATTATCATGAATTCCTGAGTATCAACAGCACTGTCAGCGTGAGCGCCGCCGTTGAGGATATTCATCATCGGAACAGGAAGCTTAGTTCCCTGAATACCGCCGAGGAATCTGTAAAGTGGGATATCAAGAGAAGCTGCCGCAGCTCTTGCACAGGCGATAGAAACTGCAAGTATAGCATTAGCGCCGAGATTGGATTTGTCCTTTGTGCCGTCAGCCTTTATCATAGCAGCGTCAATTGCATAAATATCGGATGCATCCATACCTGTGATAGTTTCAGCAATGACGGTATTGATATTGTTTACAGCCTTTGTTACGCCTTTTCCGAGGTAGCGCTCACCGCCGTCACGGAGTTCGAGAGCTTCAAATTCACCGGTAGAAGCACCGCTTGGAGCAGTACCTCTTGCAACTGTGCCGTCAGCGAGAGTGATCTCAGCTTCAACTGTCGGATTTCCTCGTGAGTCGAGAATTTCACGTCCCACAACTTTTTCGATTTCTAAATAGTCCATAGTTTTCTCCTGTTAAAATATATTTAATGTGAATACTCACATTATTGGCTTAGCTGACTGATAATATGCAGGATAAGCGCACATTTTCCTGTATATCCAAAAGGAGCCAGCTAATTATTTATTCTGTTAGATTAATCTAACAAGTTTATTATAGCATCTGGTATTCTTCATGTCAATCTAAAAAATATATATTTGTATTTACTAACAATAAGTTTGATAGTAAGTGATAACATTATGTTATAGTATACAAACTTGTGAATATCGACTTCCAAATCATTGACAAAAACTAAATGGAGTGATATTATATATTCGTTACGAAATACTAACGCAATAAAAGCATTGTGTCAGATATCAATATTCATAAACGGAAGGGTGAGAAAATGATGCCTCTTAGTTTAGCAGAGCAGGATAAAGAGCTTACTATAAAGAAGCTTGGTGGAAGTCCTGAGATACGTCAGCATCTTGAAAACCTTGGATTCACAGTTGGCGGAACAGTTACGCTGATAAATGTTCTCGGCGAGAATGTCATAGTCAAGGTGAAGGAATCACGGGTTGCAATAGGTGCGGACATGGCAAGAAGAATAATGGTATAAGGAGAAAAAACACATGAAAACACTCAGGGAAATATCTGTCGGTTCGACAGCAAAGATCAAGAAACTGCACGGTGAGGGAGCAATAAAGCGCCGTATCATGGATATGGGACTTACCAAGGGAACAGAAGTTTTTGTCCGCAAGGTAGCTCCTCTCGGAGATCCTGTTGAGATAAAAGTTCGTGGATATGAACTCTCACTCCGTAAGGCAGACGCTGAACTTATCGAAGTAGAATAATGAAAGAACAGGACTGTAGAAGTCCTTGAATTTTGCTACATAGTTAGCATTAAATAACCGAAAGGAAGATATGAATGGAACTGCGAATTGCACTTGCAGGTAACCCGAATGCGGGTAAAACTACGCTGTTTAATGCGTTAACCGGCTCTAACCAGTTTGTTGGAAACTGGCCTGGAGTTACAGTTGAGAAGAAGGAGGGCAAGCTCAAAAAGCACAGCGATGTTATCGTTACTGACCTCCCTGGAATCTACTCGCTGTCACCTTACACACTTGAAGAAGTAGTTGCTAGAAATTACCTCATTGAGACTCGTCCGGATGCGATACTTAATATAATCGACGGCACAAATCTTGAACGAAATCTCTACCTCACAACTCAGCTTGTAGAACTTGGCATACCGGTTGTCGTTGCAATAAACATGATGGATGTTGTACAGAAAAACGGCGACAAGATCAAAATTGATGAACTTTCAAGACAGCTTGGCTGTAAGATCGTGGAGATATCTGCGCTGAAAGGGACAGGAGTTGATGCTGCTGCCGAAGCTGCAATAGCTGCCGCAAAGAACAGTAAGACTGTCCCTCAGCACACATTCAGCGGTGTAGTGGAACACGCAATTGCCCACATCGAGGAAGCTTGTCTGCATGATATGCCTGATGAACAGCAAAGATGGTATGCTATCAAGGTTTTCGAGCGTGACGAGAAAGTGCTTGAAAAGCTGAATATTCCGGCAAAAACAAAAGCACATATCGAAGAAGATATTGTCGCTGCTGAGAAAGAACTTGATGATGACGCTGAGAGTATCATCACAAACGAGCGATATATCTACATATCCGATGTTATCAAGGCTTGTTACAAGAAGAAAAATGCCGGCAGTCTTTCATCCTCAGATAAGATAGACAAGATCGTTACCAACCGTTGGCTTGGACTTCCGATTTTTGCCGTTATCATGACACTTGTGTACCTTATCGCAATGAAAGGACCTGGTGCATGGGCTACGGACTGGACGAATGATAACCTGTTTGGTGATGGTTTCCACCTGCTTGGTATTTCAGGCGATTACAAAGACGTTTCCGAGGAGTATGCTGGGGCACAGCAGATAATCGACGGTTACGATGCTTACGTTGAAGAAAACGGAAGCGAGCCGACAAGTGATTTCACATACTCTGTCGAGGACGAGGAAACACTCGAAACATCAGAAGAAACTGCATCACTTGCAGACTATGAAGAGGCTCTTGCAACTGTCGAGAGGATAGGCGATGAACCTGATCCTGCTGACTACGGCGTATTTGTGCCGAGTATTCCTGCGATCGTGGAAAAAGGACTTGACGCTGTAAATGCTTCTGACTGGCTGAAAGGACTTATCCTTGACGGTATCGTTGCAGGTGTTGGAGCAGTTCTCGGATTTGTACCGCAGATGCTTGTACTTTTCTTCCTGCTCGCATTCCTTGAAGCTTGCGGATATATGGCAAGAATCGCATTCGTACTTGACCGTGTGTTCAGAAAATTCGGACTTTCAGGTAAATCATTCATACCTATGCTTGTAGGCGTAGGCTGCGGAGTTCCTGGAATCATGGCATCAAGAACAATTGAAAATGAACGTGACAGACGTATGACTATCATGACTACAACATTTATCCCTTGTGGAGCTAAAGTTCCATTTATCGCAATGATAGCAGGTGCTATCTTTGACGGTTCTCCGCTCATCTCAGTGTCCGCATATTTCATCGGCATGGCAGCAATAATAGTATCAGGAATCATGCTCAAGAAGACAGCAATGTTCTCAGGAGAGCCTGCACCATTCGTTATGGAGCTTCCTGCATATCATATGCCTACACTCAGTAACGTACTTCGTTCAATGTGGGAGCGTGGCTGGTCATTCATAAAGAAAGCCGGTTCTATAATCCTCATTTCAACTATAATCATCTGGTTCTTGTCACGTTTCGGAACTGTTGACGGCAGCTTCGGAATGCTTGAAGAAGAACAGCTCGACAGCTCACTTCTTGCCGGATTCGGTTCAATTATCGCATGGATATTTGCACCTCTTGGCTGGGGCAACTGGCAGGCTGCTGTTGCTTCTATCACCGGACTTGTCGCAAAGGAGAACATCGTCGGAACAATGGGCGTTCTCTATTCAGGCGGCGAAGGAACTGTATGGCAGACTCTTGCTGAGAAATTCACAGGCATCACAGGCTTCTCATTCCTTGTGTTCAATCTTCTCTGCGCACCATGCTTTGCAGCTATCGGAGCTATCAAGCGTGAAATGAACAATGCAAAATGGACTGCATTCGCAATAGCTTACCAGTGCGGATTTGCATATGCTATTGCACTTATGATAACACAGTTCGGCGGACTTTTCACAGGAGATGCTAACATCATCGGTGTAGTTGCAGCAGTTGCAATTTTAGGTACAATGGTGTATATGCTCTTCATCAAGAAGTACAAGGAAGCTCAGAAACTCACAGAAAACGTCAAGACTTCATCAAAAGCTGCGTAAAGGAGTGGTATCATGCTCGTATGGCTGACAGAAAATCTCGGAAATATCGTTGTTTCACTGATACTGATATGTATAGTGACGGCGGTCATAGTCAAAATGATAAGGGATAAAAAGCAGGGCAAAAGCTCGTGCGGATGTGGCTGCGAGCATTGTGCAATGCATGGAAAATGCCACAAATAAGGTAATAATTGTAAGGGCTGGCTTAGTCGGCAGCCCTTACTTTAAAAAAATAAGTTAGCATAAACTAATACGCTAAAGGAGGAATTTATGAGTATAGTTATCGTCGGCGGAAATGACCGCATGGCAACACGTTATCAGGATATCTGCAAGTCATTCAATCACAAGTCCAAAGTTTTTACACAAATGCCTGCGGACTTTGAGAACAAGTTGGGCACACCTGACCTTATGGTCGTTTTCACGGGTACTTGCTCACATAAAATGCTTGGCGCAGTTAAGAAAAGCTCTGAGAAAAGGGGAGTGCCGGTCGAGCACGTTCACAGTTCAAGCGTGAGTGCGCTTAAACAGCTTTTGACTGATATTAAAAGGAGGAAGTATGTCCGAAGTTGAACGCAGAAGCATTGATAATTTAATGGCATTTCACAGCGCTCCGACGCTTCTTGGAGTGAAGTGTGCCAACCTTATCTCATTTGATACAGACGAATGTACAATGACGGAATATCTGAATGAGTTTGCTGAAAAACTTTCAGACAGCGGACTTTGTGCAAGACAGCTCTGCAAGTGCAGAAAGCGTACCCTCATATATATCTATAATGAGAAAATGCTGAGTACATGGCTTGATATGCGACAGGTGAGAGAACTTCTTTCAGAGTATGGTTATAGCAAAATGATGACGATCGACCAGAAGCTTGACTTGCTTGCAAGCAGGATGAGCTGCGGAAGTTTTCCGCATGAGATAGGTGCATTTCTCGGCTATCCTGTTGGTGACATAAGAGGCTTTATCAGCAACAGCGGCAGAAATTGTCTGCTTTGCGGTTACTGGAAGGTCTACGAAAATGCAGAAAAAGCACAGCAGACATTCGATGAATATGATCGGTGCAGGGATATCCTGTTCGATAGATTAAATCACGGTCTGGACTTATTTCAGGCTGTAAAATAGGAGGAAATATATGAAAACAGCAGTTATTTACTGGAGCGG
>DEBW01000200.1:0-10343 GCA_002348905.1 Ruminococcus flavefaciens
GTTCTGTCGTGGTTTGTGATAGCCTGTCTCTTAGCCACCTGACCTACGAGACGCTCGCCGCTGTTTGTGAAAGCGACTACGGAAGGAGTTGTTCTTGCGCCCTCATTGTTAGGGATAACGACTGCGTTGCCGCCTTCCATAACAGCTACGCATGAGTTAGTTGTACCAAGGTCGATACCAATGATCTTTGCCATAATAATTACCTCCTGATTAATAAAGCCTTTAGCTTTCAGTTTATAGCTGACAGCTTTCAGCCTTGCTGACTATTTAAATAAATTTTCATATTTGATAAATTGCCTTTAGCTAATGGCTGATAGCTGCACTATACAGCCACTGCCACCATAGCAGGTCTGATAAGCTTATCGCCTATCATGTAGCCCTTCTGGAATACCTGACATACGTGATTGCTTGCGTAGTCAGTACCGTCGAGCTGCTGTATAGCATTGTGGAAATTCGGATCAAATTCAGCGCCGAGAGCTTCTATCTCGGTAACGTTCATCTTATTGAGGAACTCCTTCATCTGACCGAATATCATGCTCATGCCGTTTTTGAAATTCTCATCGCTGCACTCAAATTCAAGTGAGCGCTCGAAACTGTCGATGACCGGAAGAAGGTTTTCGATACATTTAGCTGAGGCATTTGAGTAAGTTTCAGTTTTTTCTTTTGCAGTTCTTTTGCGGTAGTTATCATACTCAGCGAAAAGTCTTACATACTTATCTTTAGCCTCAGCGAGTTCTTCTTCGAGCTTAGCGTATTCATTCACAGCATCGTTGTACTCGCTTGCAGCGTCGTTTTCGTCGAGAGAATCTTCGGATTCAGCCTCCATATCATTGACAGCCTCATCTTCTGACATCTCATTGTCTAAAATTTTATCTTCCACAGATGTCTGCTCCTTTCTACGAGTTATTGGATGCATCGGCATCCATGCCCGTAAATGTATTTTCATCGTCTGCTGACATACGGTCTGAGATCTTACCGGTCAGGTATTCGATGTAAGGGATTATCTTTTTATAGTCAACTCTCATCGGACCTATGATTCCGAGAGAACCGGCTTCCTCGCCGTTTTTGCGGTATTTTGAAACTATCATGCTTGAATTGCCGATAGCGAAGTTTCCGCCTGCGCCGAATTTTACCTGTATGCCGCTGAAGGATTCTTCAAGGAAATCGGTAAGTTCGTGCTTATGCTCGATAAAACGTACAACTTCCATTTTATCAAGCTCGCTGCAAGACAGAAGCTTTTCACCGCCGCTTACGGTAAGTTCCTGATGTTTAAGGTCTGCGGAAAGCTCACATATTCCCTTTACCAGCGGTGAAAGGGTGACCATATAAGCGGACACAGCCGCTATCATCTTATCGAGCATTTCCTCTGAGAGCTCATCAACGGATATACCGCTGAGGTTCTCGTCTATATATTTAGTAAAGAAGTCCAGCTGTTCATGACTGAGGTCGAATTCCAGCCTGCAAGCCTTGTTCTTGATATTGCCGCTTGAAGTTATCAGCAGTATGACGTACAGCCGCTTGCCGGTAGGTATTACCTCTACCTTTGATATGACCGAGAACCGTGGAGCTGAATTTGCGACTACTGCTGCACAGTGGGTAAGCTCAGTAAGAGCAGCGGCAGCGTTCTGCACCATGAGTTCTTCGGGAGTATCCTCATCGCCAAGCCTTTCATCGAGCATCTGTTTTTCCTCGTCGGAAAGCTCCGGCAGAGTCATAAGCTCGTCGATATACATCCGGTATCCGGCGTAAGTAGGTATTCTTCCGGCGGAAGTATGAGGCTGTTCGAGGTAGCCGAGCTGTTCGAGTGCCGCCATATCATTTCTGATAGTAGCAGAAGAAGCTTTGATATGCCCAAGCTGCGAAATAGTCTTAGAGCCGACCGGCTCACCGGTTCTGATATATTCGTCAACTACAGCAGCGAGGACTTTCAGCTTTCTGTCGTCCACGAAAAACACAACCTTTCTTATATCACGGATAAAGCTGTGATACTGTTTAGCACTCTAACTCTCTGAGTGCTAATATTAATTTACCACTATTGTTTCCCAATGTCAAGGCTTTTATTCATTTTCGGCATTTTGCATAATTGCGAACCTGTACGGATGCATCTTTTATACAAGCGATATCACAGCACGAATTGACAATACTTTTACGTTGTGCTATACTTTATAAGTATATGGGATAATATAGCTATATCCTATAATAAATTCATCCTCCGGAGGGTACTATGGAAAAGATTCGCAGACATATCATATTCTACGGCTCAGTACAGGGAGTGGGCTTCAGATACAGAGCCTATTATGCAGCTATGGAATACGGCGTTTCCGGCTGGGTGAAAAATTGCTATGACGGCTCGGTTGAAATGGAAGCTGAGGGCACTGAAAGAGATATCGACGCTATGATACTCTCTATCGAAAAAGGTCACTTCATCCACATCGAAAATATGGAAGTTTCTGACATCCCCACTGAGGGTGACAAAAGTTTCAGGATAAGGTAGTCCCTAATCGCAATTATCAGTTAGACAAGGCTGTTTTTAGCAATATATGATATTGACTGTGTATGTTGATTGTGTTATAATACACCTATAATTGAATATGCGGCAGTGTCAGTTAAATCATACATTATTTAAGGAGATTATTACTATGGGCAAGTATTTCGGGACAGACGGATTCAGAGGCACTGCAAATGAGAACCTGACAGCTGACCATGCGTACAAGGTAGGACGCTTTATCGGCTGGTACTACGGCGAACTCAAAAGAAGAAACGGCGATGATTCCCCTGCACGTATCGTTATCGGCAAGGACACACGCCGTTCAAGTTATATGTTTGAATATTCACTGGTCGGCGGTATAACAGCTTCAGGCGCTGATGCTTACCTCCTCCACGTTACCACTACTCCTTCCGTTGCTTACGTTTCAAGAGTTGACGGTTTTGACTGTGCTATAATGATATCCGCAAGCCATAACCCTTACCATGACAACGGTCTTAAACTTATCAACGGCAAGGGCGAGAAAATGGAGGACGAGGTCATCGAACTGGTAGAGGCTTATCTCGACGGTAAGCTCAATGCTTTCGGTCAGGAATGGAATGAGCTTCCTTTCGCTAAGAATGAGAAGATCGGACGCTCCGTTGACTACGTTTCAGGAAGAAACCGCTATATCGGCTATCTCATCTCTCTTGGAATGTACTCTTTCAGAGGCATGAAAGTCGGTCTTGACTGCGCTAACGGTGCTTCATGGAATATAGCAAAGGCTGTATTTGACGCTCTCGGCGCTGAAACACACGTTATAAACGCTCAGCCTAACGGTACGAATATCAACGATAACGCTGGTTCTACGCATATCGAAGTCCTTCAGAAGTACGTTGTTGAAAACGGACTTGATGTTGGTTTTGCATACGACGGCGATGCTGACCGCTGTCTGTGCGTTGACGAAAAGGGCGGTCTTATCTCAGGCGACCACATCCTCTATATCTACGGAAGATA
The DNA here is from genome assembly GCA_002348905.1 of Ruminococcus flavefaciens. Taxonomy (GTDB): domain Bacteria; phylum Bacillota; class Clostridia; order Oscillospirales; family Ruminococcaceae; genus Ruminococcus; species Ruminococcus flavefaciens_O. The sequence goes on from DEBW01000200.1 coordinate 3,482, forward strand.
CATGAAGGAGCGTGGCAAGCTTGTAAATAATACAGTAGTTGCTACAGTTATGTCCAATTTCGGTCTTTTCAAGGCATTTGACGAGATAGGCATAAACTATGCAAAAACCGCAGTCGGCGATAAATATGTTTATGAATACATGAAAGAAAACGGCTGCTGTCTTGGCGGAGAGCAGTCAGGTCACATTATATTCTCAAAGTATGCTTCTACAGGTGACGGTATCCTCACAAGCCTTAAAATGATGCAGGTGATAATGTCAAGAGAGAAGAAGCTCAGCGAGCTTGCTGCTCCTTTCGTTGTTTATCCGCAGGTACTTGAAAATGTCCGTGTAAAGGACAAGAGCGCTGCTCAGGCTGATCCTGATGTTCAGGCTGTAGTTGCTGAGGTAGCAGAGAAACTCGGAACTACCGGAAGAATACTCGTCCGTGAAAGCGGTACAGAACCGCTCGTGCGTGTAATGGTAGAGGCTGAAAATGAGGATATATGCCGCAGTTATGTTAAAAGCGTAGTTGACGTTATAAAGGCAAAAGGTCATACTGTATAATGCTTTAAAACACGGGCTGCGGAGTTTCTAAAAGGAGTTAAGTATGAAAAAACAGGCTTTTAATCCATTCCTCCCTCAGGATGCCTATATTCCGGACGGCGAACCGCACATTTTCGGCGACAGGGTATACCTCTACGGCTCACACGATCTCGAAGGCGGAAGAACTTTCTGTATGGGCGACTATACAGTTTATTCCGCTCCGGTCGATGATCTCTCTGACTGGCGCTGTGAAGGCGTTACCTACAGAGCAGAGCAAGATCCTGACTACCCGAATCATCCGTTCATGTATGCTCCTGACGTTGTTCAGGGCAATGACGGAAAATACTACCTCTATTATTGTATGTCCGGCGATTTCGGAAAGGGCGGATACCACTGTCGCATAAGCGTTGCGGTATGCGATACTCCAGCCGGAAAGTATGAGTACCTCGGCTTCGTTAAGAATCCGGACAGCTCTCCTATGATGAAGTATATATGCTTCGATCCGTGCGCTTTCAACGATAACGGAACTATCCGCATATACTACGGTACACAGTACATGGAGGAATCAGCAGAGGAACTCCTCGCTGACAAGGAAAAAATGGACGAGGCTGTTGAAAGATTCAACAGAACTCCTGAACAGATACTCTCATACCCTGATAATATCAGCGGTCCATGCGTTGTAACTCTTGAAGACGATATGCTCACCGTAAAGGAAGAAGCTCACCACATCATCCCTTATGAGGCTGATTTCGGCGGACATGAGTTCTTCGAAGCAAGTTCAATGCGTAAAGTAGGAGACAAGTACTATTTCGTGTACTCCTCACAGAAAAACCATGAGCTTTGCTACGCTGTAAGCGACAAGCCTGACAGGGACTTCGTTTTCGGCGGTACTATCGTATCAAACGGCGATGTCGGCGTAAACGGCGTTACTGACGATACAAGAATGAATATGACCGGTACTACCCACGGCAGTATCATCGAGATAAACGGTCAGTGGTACGTTTTCTTCCACCGTCTCACACATAAGTCTGACTACAGCAGACAGGCTTGTGCAGAGCCTATAACTATAGCTCCTGACGGAAGCATAAAACAGGTCGAGATAACAAGCTGCGGACTCAACTTGGCTCCTCTCAGGGCTGAGGGACGCTATCCTGCAACTATCGCCTGCCATATCACAAACGGTCATATGCCTCACGGCTCAAACAAGATATTCACTGACAGCTTCCCTAATGTCAATCACCGTGACACTCCTGACGGCAGAGAGCGTTTCATCGCTGAAATAGCTGACGGCACTCTCATCCGCTACAGATACTTCTCCGGAAAATCTGAGAATATCGGTATTTCCTACAAGGGAAACTGCGAGGGTACTGTTACCATAAACGGCTGCTCTGCAAGCATATCCCCTGCTGAAAGCTGGACTGACCTCGCTGTACCTGTAAACGCTGACGGCGGAAAGTACGATGTAACTATCACCTACAGCGGAAGCGGACAGCTCGAAATAAAGGAAATATTCTTTTCCTGATTAAGCAAAATTTCTAAAATTGGTGCCGGATATCCGGCACCTTTGTTGTTTTATTGGAAATTTGTAAAAATCATGCGGAACTATTGACTTTTTTATAACGAAATGTTATTATAGTAAGGATGCTGAATACTGTATATTTGGCAATATATCACTAAATCATATTGATTTTTCAGGAGGTTGGAATTTTGAAGAATAATGACCGTAATCTAAACATTACGATAAGCAAACCGGAAGAAAACAAAAACGAAGTTATAGTTTCCGTTTCTACTGTACTGAAGAAACTCAGAAAATACCTGCTGATATGGATAGTTGCTGCTGTTATATTCTTCGTTGCAGCTTTCGGATATGCTACCGTTACAACTCATGTAAGTAAACCTGAACTTGTAGCACTGATAAGCTTTTCATACGACGGCATCGAAAAAGGTCTTGACCCTAAGGGCAGAAACTTCGATGTCAATACAGTAAAGAACCCTGCCGTTATCGAGTCTGCTCTCGATGATCTTGGTATGGACATGAAGCAGCTCGAATCTGTAAGACAGGGCATAAGAATCGAAGGTCTGAAGCCTAAGAACGCTGTTGACAGAATCACTCTCTATGAAAAAGTTCTCGAAACAAACGGCAGCGTAAACGCTGTTGAAAAAATACTTGATACTACTTATTTCCCGACTCAGTATAAAGTATACTTCGATTACAACAATACCACACTCACCGACAGCGAGGCTGTTGAGGTGTTCAATAACGTCCTTGAACAGTATCAGGACTACTTCTACAAGGCTTACGGCTACAACGAGTCCCTCGGAAGCGCCGTTTCTGCTATCGACTACAAGGAATATGACTATTCAGAAGCTGTTGATGTATTCCAGAACAGCCTTGACACTCTCAGCAAGTACGTAAGACAGCTCTCAAAGGAAGATACAACACGTTTCCGTTCCTCTGAGACAGGATATACCTTCGATGACCTTTATGAGGCTATCAGAACTGTTGAGGATATCAACCTTGATAAGATATCTTCTTATGTAATCGTAAACAACCTCACAAGAGACAAGGATCAGGCTCTTGCTTACTATGAGTACAGAATAAAAGACCTCACACGTTTAAAGACACAGTATGAGGAACAGATCGCTGCTTATGACTCCTCTATCGCAAGCTATCAGAAAGACCAGATCATCATCTTCGGAAACGGTACTGATGATACAAACACTCAGTCAACTGTTGCTTCTGAACAGTACGACAAGATGATACAGGCTAAGAATGATACTATCGCAAGCCTTGCACAGGCAAAGCGCCGTATCTCCTTCTACAAGGAGCGTCAGGAAGCTCTCATGAACAAGCCTGTCGGCACAAATGTTCAGACTGAAAAGCTTGAAGAAGAACTTAAAACTCTTGACGAGAAGATAACTGAACTTGTTGACCTCGTTAACAAAACATCTGATGATTACTACAGAAACGTTACCTTCAAGAATGCGTACAATGTGCTCGTACCTGCAACAAACACCACTTCTGACAAGGTAAGCCACATAATCGAAAATGCCAAGAATCCTCTTGTACTCCTTGAAGGCGCTGCATTTGGTGTATTCTTCATGTATGCATTCATCGAAGCTCTTATTGCTGATTCAAGAAAGAGAAAGCAGATGCTTGCTGCTGCGGAAGATGCTGAGGAAAATTCCGGCGACGGCGATGACGATGACGATATCGAAAAGCCTGAAACTGAGACTGAAAAGAAAGAAGAGAAAGCTTTATCCGAAAAGAAGGAAACCTCTTCTGACAACAGAAAAAACAGAAAGAAGAAGTAATTTTAACGATAAGCTCGTAAAGATATAGCTTTTACGGGCTTATTTTTTTACTCAAAATATGCAAAATCTACAAAGAGTAAAGATATTTTTATTGCATATGTAGTTTTTTGAAATTTATTTTGTATTTTTTCTGTAACCGAATTGACATTTTATTGGAAATATGGTACTATTTTATTTGTTGCAAGTGATAATTTTACAGCAACTTATTAACAAGTTAAATGAAATTTGAATAGGAGAGCTTAAAATGAAAAAGATTTTAAAGAAGACAGCGGCTGCCCTGCTGGCGCTTACAATGTTTTTTACAGCTTCTGCACATATAGATTTTTCATTCAGAGCTGATGCGGCAACCTCTGCTGTATGGCCTGTTGATAAGAAATATCAGAACATCACTACTTACTTCAACGTTCTCAGAAATGAATATGACGTTTCCGGCTACCACAACGCCATTGATATCGAAGCTGACGGCGGCGCTAATATCTACGCTGTACATCAGGGAAAATGCGTGTGCGCTGACTGGATGGACGCTTACGGATATATGGTCATACTCTGGCACGAAGACCTCGGTGTATACACCTTCTACGCTCACTGCTCATCAATGAGCGTATCTGTAGATCAGGAAGTAAACGCAGGCGATATCATCGCTGCTGTAGGCAATACAGGAAATTCATTCGGCAATCATCTGCACTACGGTATATGCAACTCTCTCATGAGCGGCTGGCCTTGCCGTACTTACTCCGACCCGCTGACATACTTCACCTATGACGGCACTTCTGTATCTGACCCGACACAGAATACATGGAACGGCAGTGAGGAGTATGCCGGAGTTTATACAACAAAGGGTATCACTACTTTCCTTAACATAAGAAGTCTCAATACCGTGGATTCCGCTATAGTCGGAAAGATACTTCCGGATACAAAGATAAACGTAAAGAGCGGTGACGGAAAATGGGCTTATATCGAGTATAACGGTACTGTAGGCTACTGCTCTATGGACTATATACAGCGTGTAAACGAAGGCGGTGAGACCGTTCAGCCGGAAACTCCTGCGGATAAGTTCTCTACAGACTACGCCGGCATCTACACAACTAAGGGCATAACCGACTACCTTAACATAAGAAAGAGCGACAGCACTGATTCAGAGGTCATCGGCAAGATAATGCCTAATGACAAGGTAACTGTAATAAAGGGCGACGGCAAATGGGCTTATATCGAGCATAACGGCGTGTCAGGCTACTGCTCTATGGATTATATACAGAAAGTAAGCGATATAGAATCTGAAATGAGCATTTCAGGCGAGACTGTTCCGGCTGCAAATGTTGCTGAGGGTTCATCTTTCGGCGTAAGAGGCATAATAAGCTCTAAGCTTGAAATAGAAAAGGTATACGGCGGTATCTATGCTGCTGACGGTACAACAGCCGTACAGGTATTTGAGGATTCTCCAAAGGAGACAAAGTACAACCTCTCAGGCTCTTTTGACAGCCATATCATCTTCAATCAGCTCAAAGAGGGCAGCTACGTCTATAAAATAGAGGCTGAGGACAAGAACGGAAAGAAGTTCACTCTTATCAATTCTGCGTTCACAGTCAGCAAAAACAGCATCATACCTGGCGACCTCAACGATGATAAGTCAGTAACTATCTCTGACGCTGTATTACTGCAATCCTACCTCATAAAGGGTTACAGCTTCACTGCATTACAGTACGCCTCCGCTGACATGAACGGCGATAACTGTGTTGACACATTTGACCTTGTATTCCTCAAAAAGAAGATAAACGAGAAATAAGATCACAAATAAAAAATAGCGGTTCGATATGAACCGCTATTTTTATATATAATTCATTGTCTTGAGTATAAACAGCCACATCGTAAGAGTGAATGCGCTGCACATCGTCGCAAGCATTACTGCAAATGCCGTGATAGTTCCCTTATGACCGAAATTCTTTGCCATTACGAAACAGCTTCCGGTAGTTGCGCTTCCGAGCATAACAAGTATGGCAATGAGCTTTTCTCCCCTGAAACCGAGATGTATAGCTATCGGCAGGAATATTCCGCAGAATACCACCAGTTTCAGAAAGACTATGCCCAGTGTTACGGGAAGCTTTCCCTTTGCATCACTTGTCTTGAAAGAAGCTCCGAGAGCTATCAGCGAGAGCGGAGTTGCCATATTTCCGAGGTATGACACCGACTTCGACAGTATCACCGGCTGAGGTATTTTCAGCATTGACCATGCTATACCAACTACTATGCCGAGTATTATCGGATTTGTGGCGATGCCTTTAAAAGTATTCATAAAAAGCTTGCTCTTGCTGTCATTTTTGCCCTTATCGGGAGAAGTGAGCGAAAGTACCGTTACTGCGATAACGTTATACAGCGGAACTGTTCCAACTATCATGAGAGCAGCCATAGTCGCCTTGCCGTAAATATTGTTGACGAAAGCTATGCCCAGTACGGCAGCACTGCTTCTGTAGGAAGCCTGTATTATCTCGCCACGCTCAGCCTTATCCTTGTGCAGCAAGGAGTAAGCAAAGGCTATGCCAAGGCTTATAAGGGTGGCTGTGACACAGAAAAGCACATATCCCCAGTCCCATACAGCCTTGAAGTCAGCTTCTGACAAGTCCATGAAAAGAAGCGCCGGAAGAGTGGTTTTGAACGTGAATTTATTGAGTTTAGCGGTGGTATGCTCGTCAAGCAGACCTATCCTCTGACACACCCAGCCGAATATCATCATGAGAAATACCGGTACAGTAGCATTTATACTGAACCTCAGATTATCAATAAACATACTATCATATCCTCTTTTTTGCAATAAGAAGATTATAGCATTATTGCCGGAGATTGTCAATGTTTTAGCCTGACAAAACCACGGCAACAGCATTTACGTCTGCGAAAGCAAACTTGCCTTACGTTTTAATTAACAGCGCAATATTCGGGGTGCAGGGGACTGCGTTCCCTGCCGGAGTCCAGAGGCAGCGCCTTTGGTGGGTGCAGGGCAAAGCCCTGCATATCGTTCAAGCGCTCTGAAAA
>DEBW01000200.1:10436-12215 GCA_002348905.1 Ruminococcus flavefaciens
CGTGAATTTCCTGATTATTTATAATAGAAAGCAAATGCTGTTGTCGGGCAAACAACGAAAAAACAGCCTCTTGCGAAGCTGTTTTCTCATGTATATTCAATTTGAGATCAAATCAGAACTCGTCGATTATTTCAAGAGCGTACTCCATTATAAGTTCGCTGTCGTTGTCATCAACAACAGAGTTTCTGTCAACATTTGCATTGATAAGATTGATCTTGAGACCGTTGCCGCTCTTGTGTTTCTTGTCGCTGGAATTCCATCTGTTAACCAGGATAACGTCTGCAACATTAACTGTGCCGTCTTCGTTTACATCACCGAGTGGATTCTGTTCGCCGCCAATAACAGCATAATAGTGAAGGATCATCTGAGCATCTTTTTTTGTGATAACACCGTCGCCGTCTACGTCAGCATAGTATACTTCATTCTTGACAGGCTTGCCAGTACTCTTGAATGTAACTGTCTGACCTACAAGACAGAGTGCCTGAGATGCATCAGCAGAGTCGATACAGCCATCATGGTCGATATCACCGTACTGATAGTGTGAAGCAGCACCTGCGCTCATTGGTACAGAAAGGAGAGTTGCAGCAACAGCAGCAGCGGAAACGAGTTTTGTGACAAATTTTTTCATGTGTTTTTCCTCTTTTCGTAAAATGTAATAGTAAGATTAGTATGAAGAAATATATATTTCCTATATGTTATTATATCATATCAGTTTACTTTATACAGTTTTGTTAACTATGGTTAACGTAATATATTTTGTCTATCATACAGCATTATTTTTACACTTGAAGCTATTGCAATTAACAATAAATACAGTCCGGATATACAAAAAAGCAGCCTCCTACAAAGCTGCTTTTCATGTATGGGCAAGTTTTTAGTCAATGATTAGAATTCGTCGATGTTACCAGCAAGATAGCTGAGGAGAAGATCCTGGTCATTTTCATCAACAACATCGTCAAAGTCAACGTTTGCGTTGATGAGGTTGAGTGTGATCTCAGTATTCTTCTTGTGCTGCTTTCCGTTTGCGATCCATCTGCCAACTCTTATAGCATCCTTGACATCAACAACGCCGTCATCATTTGCATCGCCGAGTGTGATGTTGCCTGCGCCTGACTTAGCAGAGTACTGGAGAACTATCTCAGCATCAGCGTCTGTGATAACGCCGTCACCGTTTACATCAGAGAAGTATACTTCGTTCTTCTTAGGAGTACCATTTGAGTTAAATGTAACTTTCTTGTTTTTGAGACTGTAGATGATAGAAGCATCAGAAGCGTTGATATTGCCGTCGCCGTTTATGTCGCCGTACTTGAAAGGTGCAGCAGCACTAGCGCTCATTGGCACAGAAAGGAGAGTTGCTGCAACAGCAGCAGCGGAAACGAGTTTTGTAACGATTTTGTTCATTTGTTTTTCCTCTTTTCGTAAAATGTAATAGTAAGATATTTAGTAAGAAATTTGAATTTCTTAATTATATTATAACATAATTTCTGACCGGGTATCAGTTTGTTAACCCAGGTTAACGTAATATATTTTGATTATTAAAGGCTATAATTTTTACACATAAAACTACTATAATTAACTGTATTGCTGTGCAGTCCAATGTCATTTCAGCCAAAAATCCAGCCGAAAAATGCGCTGTATTATTACTATATGGAAAAAATTTTTTCCGCATTGCTAATGTTTGCAAAAATACATGAAATGTGCTATAATATTAGTGCCTGGCTAAGCATAGAATTACTCTGCCGGACATTTGCAAAAATATAAGAACCTGTCCACATAGGG
>DEBW01000200.1:12332-23920 GCA_002348905.1 Ruminococcus flavefaciens
CCCTATGTGGACAGGTTCTAAATCCCATGCACTATAGGAGTAGAATATGGCAACAGAAACGATTCTGAGATACAATCAGCCTGCTGATGATTTCAACAGTGCTATACCGATCGGCAACGGCAGAATAGGCGGCATGATCTTCGGCGGAGCTGAAAATGAAACTATCAAGCTTAATGAGGACTCTGTCTGGTCAGGCGGTCTGCGTAACCGTGTCAACCCTGACGCTATGGAAGGTCTTGAAGAAGTCCGCAAGCTTATTTTTGAGGGAGACATCCCTGCTGCTGAAAAGATAGCTTTTCAGAAATTACAGGGCGTTACTCCGAATATGCGCCACTATATGCCTCTCGGAAACCTGAATATACATACATACATCGGCGGAAAAGCAAGAGAATACAAGAGAAATCTTGACCTTTCAACAGCCGTTTCAAGCGTAAGCTTCACTGTAAACGGTATAGGCTACACAAGAAGCGTATTCTGTTCTGCTCCTGACGATGTAATGGTAATAGATATACATTCCGATACTCCTGGAAGCATCACTCTCGACTGCTCTATCGACGGCAGAGACGATTACTACGACGACAACCGTCCATGCGGTGAGAATATGATACTTTTCACCGGCGGTACAGGCAGCCGTGACGGTATCTTCTTCGCTGCCTGCCTCGGTGCAAAGGCTGAAGGCGGTGAGATAAGAACTGTCGGCGGAAAGATATGCGTAAAGAATGCCGATTCTGTGATGATAGTCCTCTCAGCAAGAACAAGCTTCTATACCGAGGATTACAAAGAATCTGCCGAAGTGGATACAGAAATGGCTCTGCAATGCGGATACGATGAGCTTTATTTCCGCCATGTAAGCGATTATAACGCTCTTTTCAGCAGAGTTGAGCTTACCCTGAACGACAACAGCGGCGAGAATATCGAGCGCCTTGCTACTGATGCAAGACTTTCACGCCTCCGTGGCGACGAACTCAACAGCCGTGACTGTGAACGCCTTATCCACGACAACAAGCTTATCGAGCTTTACTTCAACTACGGCAGATACCTCATGATAGCCGCAAGCCGTCCCGGTACTCAGCCTATGAACCGTCAGGGCATATGGTGCGAGGAAATGTGGCCTGCATGGGGAAGCCGCTACGCTATAAATATAAATACCGAGATGAATTACTGGTGTGCTGAGAGCTGCAACCTCTCAGAGTGCCATTTACCGCTGTTCGACCTGCTCGAAAGAGTATGCGAAAACGGCAGAAAGACCGCAAAAGAGATGTATGGCATCGAACACGGATTCGTATGCCACCACAATACCGATATATGGGGAGATTCCGCTCCGCAGGACAAGTGGATACCTTCTACCATATGGCCTACCGGCGGAGCATGGCTCGCTCTGCATATCTTCGAGCACTATGAGTATACTCTCGATAAGGAATTTCTCGCCGAGAAGTACCATATCATGAAAGAAGCAGCCGAATTTATGGCTGATTTCCTCATCGAGGACAAGGAAGGCAGACTTGTTACCTGTCCGTCTGTTTCTCCTGAGAATACCTACGTTACCGAGACTGGTTCACGGGGATGCTTATGTGCAGGTCCTTCAATGGATTCTCAGATAATCTCTGTACTCTTCAACGATGTAATCAAGTCAACTGAGATACTCGATAAAGACCATGATTTTGCTGAAAAGCTCAAGGCTATGCTTAAAAAACTCCCTCAGCCGGAGGTAGGAAAGTACGGTCAGATAAAGGAATGGGCTGTTGACTATGATGAAGTTGATATCGGTCACAGACACGTTTCACAGCTTTTTGCGCTTCATCCTGCGGATATGATAACTCCTGAGAAAACTCCTAAGCTCGCTGATGCTGCAAGAGCTACACTTGTACGCCGTCTGATACACGGCGGCGGTCACACCGGCTGGAGCTGTGCATGGATAACAAATATGTGGGCAAGACTTCATGACGGCAGAATGGTATACGAAAACCTGAAAAAGCTCCTTGCACATTCAACCAATCCAAATATGCTCGATACTCACCCGCCTTTCCAGATAGACGGAAATTTCGGTGGTACTGCCGCTATTGCCGAGGCTCTGCTGCAATGCGTATCAGGCGAGATAAACCTCCTGCCTGCTCTGCCTGACGAATGGCGTGAGGGAAGCGTAAAAGGTCTGAGAGCAAAGGGATGCTTTGAGATAGACATGACATGGCAGGACTGCAAGCTCACTTCTGCTGTAATAACCTCTGAACTTGGCGGAGAATGCCGTCTCAGAGCAAACTGTGTTGCAAGCATAATCTGCGACGGAGAGACTGTAGGCTCACGCATCGAGGACGGAGTTATAATATTCCCGACTGCTGCCGGTAAGAAATATACCGTAAAGCCATAAAAGAAGGAGAAGGACTATGGATATTCGCAAGCTTATTGCACTTGCTTCAGCCGCCGCACTGGCTGTACCGTGCATGGCTTCATGCAAGAAGAAGGATACAAAGACGGAGGAAGTCACTATTGAGGAAATCGAGGAGACTTCCGGAGAAAGCGAAGAAACTACAGAGCCTGCCACTGTTGAGACATACCCCGACTACCCTATTTCCTACCCTGAGATAGAGAAAAAGGACACCGGCGATATTTACGAGGCTGAGGACGCTAAACTCAGCAAAGACCTTAAAATAATCAGCAACCCGAAAGCTGAGGAAAAAGATGAAAATGCCGGGGACGGTGAGGAGAAAAAAGAAGAGGAAGTCCAGCCGACTACAAAGCTCGATCCTACCGTAAAGCCTCCGACAATGATAGAAAAGTACAGCGGAAAAGGCTATGTTACCGGTTTCAGGTCTGACGGCAGCACTACAGCGACATTTACTGTAAATGCACCGAGTACCCAGCATTATGACCTTTCGTTCAGCATTGCGGCTGAACGCTTCGTAAACTGCCGCATAACTCTCAACGGTACAGAGATCAGCCGCTTCAAGACTATGGATGACGGCGAATTTACGCTTATTACCCTTTACGGTGTGTTCCTTGTCAAGGGCAAGTCCGAGATAGAGATACGCCCCGAAAACGGCGATATCTGCCTTGACTACCTGAAAGTATCAAATAACACCTCACTCAGCGATATCAAGTACGATGCTGAGGATGACCTCACAAATAAGGAAGCTGGAAAAAATGCCAAGGAGCTTATGACTTTCCTTACCGATAACTACGGAAAGTACACTCTGACCGGACAATATGCATCAAGCCCCGAAAACGAAGAACTGGAGCTTATCTACCGAACTACCGGAAAATACCCTGTAATACGCTTCTCTGCTATGCATACCACCGGAAATTCATTTGACAGCACTTTCAAAGACCTCGATGCCTGCGCTGACTGGTACAGAAACGGCGGAGTTGTTGGTCTTATGTGGTACTGGGAAGCTCCCTCAAAGAAGCCGTCGGTATACTCAAAGGAGACTGATTTCAAGCTCTCTGATGCTATGACCGATATCGACCTCTCAAAACTCTCTCAGGAGGAAATAAGAGGTCTTTACTGCGAGGGAAAGATATCTGAACAGTGCTACGGTCTAATGCTGGACATTGATAATATGGCAGGTCAGCTCACTTCCCTTAAAAATAAGGGTGTGCCGGTACTCTGGCGACCTCTCCATGAAGCTTCCGGAGACTGGTTCTGGTGGGGAGCAAGCGGTGCTGATGCTTACAAGTGGCTCTGGGAGCTGATGTACAAGCGATATACCAACTACTTTGAGCTTGACAACCTCATATGGATATGGAACGGTCAGAGCGAATCCACCCTCGTTAACAAGAATACTTTCGATATAGCTTCACTTGATATATACCTCGACAGCAAAAAGGACTACGGCAGCCGTTACGAACAGTTCCTCGCCCTGCAAAAGATAGTCGGCAAGGAAAAGCTCATCGCTCTCAGCGAGTGCAGTTCTGTACCGGATATAGACGCTTCATTCCGTGATAATGCCGTATGGTCGTTCTTCGGTCAGTGGTACGGAAAGTACATATCTGACGATAAGGGCGAATACTCCGAGGAATACACCAGCAAGGACGCTATTGTAAGAGTATACAACTCTGACGGCGCTCTCTCACTTGACGAGTACAAGAAGCTCAGAAAGGGCGAAAAGCTCGTATCCGATTACGGAGATGAAGTTCCGGCAACTACTACAACGACAACTACGACTACTTCAACTACTGTTCCGACAGAAACTTCTGCCGAGGGTGAGACAACACCGGCAGATACTACCGTTACCGCAGTCACATCTGAATAATGATAGGAGATACTTTATGAACCCCGATATCAGACCACGTATACAGCTTACCGCTGAGCAGAAGGCTCTGAAAGATAAAATGCTCAAAGAAGTAAAGGGCAGTTCATACAAGGCTGTAAGCTTTAAAATGACAGGCACTCTCGTTATTACGCCTTTTTCTGAGCATAACGATATGTTCATGCTCATGGAGGACGACTTCAAAGACCTTACCACTGTGAAAAAATCCTTCACTGAGCTTCGTGCCGCTGCTGAGGAAGCTGCTGAACTCAAATACGCCTCACAGGGCGGAGCTACTCTCAGCAAGATATACGATATAATCGAAAAGACCGGCAAGCTCAGCCCTTCAAGCCGTGATAAGCTCTACAAGAGAGAATGTGAACTAATAGTGTACTTTTCGATACCGAGAGGTTTCGGAAAGGAACTCTTTAAAGCTGCGAAAAAGGCTAAGAAAAAGACTATCATCGTTGCTGATACCATTTATCCACGCAATGTAATAGTCAATATCCTCAGCCATTGCGGTTATGAGAACTGCGACGAACTCATCATCCCCTCAGAAATTTCCCTGAATATTTCCGATAACAGGGCTGTCTATGAAACTATAACCAAAAAGGTGAACGGTTCAGCTTCAAAGCTTCTGCATATCGGCGGAGATGTCGTTGCTGACGTTGAAGTGCCTATAATGAACGGCTCAAAGGCTCTGCTCCTTTCGGGAGTTATACCTCTTATGGTAAAGTCAGGCAGGCTCAGAGGCTTTGTACAGGCTAAACAGGTCTACGATTATGATACACCTGATTTTCTCGTACTTCACTGTCTGTTCGGAATATACGCCGCTTACCTTTTCGATGTTCCGCAGAACAAACAGCCTCAGAGCGATTTCTGCAATGATGAGTATATGCTCGGAGCTATCGTGGGCGGTTCGCTCAGAGTGGCTGGTATCGTCCCTGAGGGAGATATAGCACAGGTTCTTTACGATATAATAAACAACAGCGAAAGATGCCGTGAGGGTATGGAGGATATGGAAAAGCTCTATCATGCCTACTTTGACGGACATCTCAGCAAATTCGGCTTCAAGGGCTGTACTCTGCCGCTGGAATTTCTCGTAAAACACGCCGCTATAGGTGACAGGTCAACATTCCAGAGCAGGATGTCTGCGGCGGATTTCGTAAAGTGGTCTGAAATAAACCATGAGGCAGAAATTGCTCCGGTATACGGCAGGCGCATGAAGCAGAACGGTATGTCAAAGCTTGCTGATAAGCTGTTCCCTCCCGGAACAAAGGTAAGGAACATAGCTGACGGTCTGCTTGTCAAAATGAAAGAAAAAACTAAGCTTTAACTTAATTTCTGACATATCTTAATCGTAAACCATGTCTTTTTCCGCTGACTGCTTTTTTGAACAAATAATGATAAAACAACTCAAAAGCAGACTTTTTGCACCGTTGATTACTGCATACCTTCTGTGATATGATAGAACCATAGGAAAAAATCATAAAACAGGAGGAATAAATATGAACAGCAAAATAAAGGTACTTATCGGTGATGATTCTGCCGGAACAGGCGTAAGCACAGCGAATAAGCTTCGTGAAAGAGGAATGTACGCCTACACAAGAAGAAAGGATCAGGACGTTATCATTGAGGCGATACGCAATGATGCTCCTGATGTGGCAGTTCTCGACGTAAACGCCGGAAACGGCGATGCTGTTACTATCATGAAGAAAATAAAGGAGCTTGGCGTAAAAGCTCCGGCTTACATTATTACGTCAGAGCTTGACAACGAGTTCATCGAGCGTCAGGTAATGGACAACGGCGCAGCAAAATTCCTGCTGAAGCCTTATGATGCTGACGACCTTGTGAGCGCTATAACCTCTGCCCTCGGCGATAAAGCTAACAGCTACAGCGATGATATGGAAGTAGTCGTGACGGATATCATTCACCAGCTCGGTGTACCGGCTCATATCAAGGGTTATCAGTACCTACGCACGGCGATACTCTATTCTATCGAGGACAAAAATCTGCTTGAAAGCATAACAAAGCTCCTCTACCCTACTGTGGCAGGTATTTACGACACGACTTCTTCAAGAGTTGAACGTGCTATACGCCACGCTATTGAAATAGCATGGGACAGAGGCAATGTCGATATTTTAAATTCATTCTTCGGCTATACAGTCGATACAAGCAAGGGTAAACCCACAAATTCAGAATTTATTGCACTTATAACAGATAAGCTGAGACTGAGATACAAACGCAGCAGCCTTTACTCAGTCAGCAGATGAGCGATCATGTCTGTTGGTGCATATTATAGGAGGTTTTTACTATGTCATTCAAGAAAGTCGATATCACAGAACTTAAATTCAACCCTTTTACCAAGATAGGCAAGGAGTGGATGCTCCTCACCGGCGGTAATATGCAGGATTTCAACACTATGACAGCTTCATGGGGACAGCTCGGCGTACTTTGGAACAAGAACGTCCTCACCTGCTATGTGCGTCCTAACAGACATACTTTCAGCTTCATCGAGAACAGCGAGAGCTTCACTGCTTCTTTCTACGGCGAGGAGTTCAGAAATGCTCTTTCTTTCTGCGGTTCACACTCAGGCAGAGACTGCGACAAGGTAAAGGAGACTGGTCTTACTCCGGCAGAATTTGACGGATGCGTTGCCTTTGAAGAGGCTGACATGGTCGTTGTATGCCGTAAGCTCTACAGCTACGACTTCGAGGGAAAAGACTTCCTCACAGATGACGGTCTGAATGAGCAGTTCTTCGGAAAAGATCCTTATCACCGTGCTTATATCTCAGAGATTACAGCAGTATACGTTAAAGAATAATACAAACAAAAGGGCGGACATCCGCCCTTTTTAATTCATAATTAATAATTCATAATTCTTAATTGATGTGTTCGCTTACGCTCACGAATTTGAAAATTATTAATTTAAATCCGTCCCGACAGGGACACCACTAATTATGCATTATGAATTATGAATTATAAATTATGCATTACGTATTATATCATATCACATATGTTTATATGCAAAAGGAATGTTAAATCCACGTTAAATCATTTGGAATCCTATTGACTGTTGCGGACGATTTGGTATAATATAATCAGATAAAAAGTATAGAAGGGAATCTCTATTAAAAGGAGTAAGAACAAATGAACGGGACTGGATTTTCTATCTTTAACATCTTCACAATGCTCGGCGGACTTGCTTTCTTCCTCTATGGTATGAATGTTATGTCAACAGGGCTTGAAAAGCTCACCGGCGGTAAGCTGGAAATAGCTTTGAAGAAGATGACCTCAAACAGATTTATGGCTATCATACTCGGTATGATGGTAACTATCGCCATACAGTCGTCCTCTGCGATGACAGTTATGCTGGTAGGATTCGTAAACTCAGGCATCATGCCTTTAGAGCAGACTATAGGCGTATGCTTCGGCTCGGATATAGGAACTACTCTCACCGCATGGATACTCAGCCTTGCGGGAGTTGACGGAAAAAATCCGTTTATCAAGATGCTGAAGCCGACTTCCTTTGCTCCGCTCGTTGCTCTTATCGGTGTTATACTGATAATGGGTGCTAAAAAGAACAAGCACAAGGATATCGGCAGGATACTTGTCGGATTCTCGATAATCATGACGGGTATGTCACTTATGTCTGAGGCTGTATCCCCTCTTGCTGATTCACCTGAGTTCCAAAAGACACTCACAGCTTTCCATAATCCTATCCTCGGCGTATTAGTCGGTGCCGGATTCACAGGCGTTATACAGAGTTCTGCTGCATCTGTAGGTATATTGCAGGCGTTCTCACAGACAGGCGCTCTGACATACGGTATGGCTCTGCCTATCATCATGGGACTTAATATCGGTACCTGCATCACAGCTCTTATATCAAGTATCGGCGTAAGCAAGAACGCAAAGCGAGTTGCCTGCATACACATACTCATAAAGGTTCTCGGAACAGTTATACTTCTCCCGATATCCCTGATATTACAGCACGTTCTGCATCTGAGCATATTCAATGAGACTGTCGGATATATCGGCATTGCAGTAATGCACTCGATATTCAATATAGCAACAACGATAATACTTCTCCCATTCACTCCTATGCTTGTAAAACTCTCACACATGATCGTGCGTGACAAGGAGGGTGACAAGTCAGATGAATCTGAGATAAACGACCTCAGAGGTCTTGACGAGCGCTTCCTTAAAACTCCTGCTGTAGCTGTTGAGACTTGCAGAAGCACTACTATCGAAATGGCAAGCATAACAAGCGATGCGATAAACGATGCTCTCAGCCTGCTGGTGTCTGAATACAGCGAAGAAACGGCAAGGTCTGTAAAAGAAGCAGAAGACCTCATTGACCACTACGAGGACAAGATAAACAGCTATCTTGTAAAGCTCTCAAAGAGCAGTATCACCGGCAAGGACAGCCGTAAGGTATCAAAGATGATGCACTGTGTCGGCAATTTCGAGCGTATCTCAGACCATGCTGTGAACCTCATAGAATCAGTGCAGGAGTGCAAGGAAAAAGGCATAAAGTTCTCTGATGAATGTCTTGCTGAGCTTAAAGTAATAACAGAAGCTATATCAGAAAATATATCCATAGCCTTCAATGCGTATATAACTGATGACCTCGCTGCTGCCCACAAGGTAGAGCCTCTCGAAGAAGTGGTCGATAACCTCAGCACTGAGCTGAAAAACCGCCATATCCGCCGTTTGCAGAACGATGAATGTACTGTCGAGCTTGGATATATCTTCCAGGATATCCTCACAAACCTCGAAAGAGTTTCTGACCACTGCTCAAATATCGCAGGATGTCTTATCGAGACTGACGAAAAAACAAATCTTCACGCTTATCTCCACGATGTAAAGGAGAATGACGAGACTTTCCGAAGCGAATTCAAGGTATATTCCGAGAATTACTTCGCTCGCCTTGATATGCCTGTTGAGACTAAGAAATAAGTTAATATATCAGAAAAGGACGGTTTATGCCGTCCTTATTTTTTGCGCCAGATCAGCTGTCAGAACGGAGAACTCAGAGCTTAGAACTCAGTAATTAGTATGAAGCCATTGTAGGGACGACCATTGGTCGTCCGTGCAACAGATTTTATACTTGTTACTTGCGGACGGCGAATCGCCGTCCCTACACTGAGTTCTGATATCTGAGTTCTAACAGTTCTGCTTTTTCTTGACAAAATAATCCCCCATATGCTATAATGTGCATATAGGGTACTGGATAAAAACGGTAGGCGGTTTCTCCTGATTACAGGAGGTGATGCACTATGACATATACAGAACTTTTCGAGTTTGTAATGATGCTCACAGGTGTTATCACTTTTGTTTATATGGTCACTAAAGACCATAACGACAAGAAATAATTTCTTTTACATAAAAGAAATAACCGCCCCACTCCTACATAGGGCGATTATTTCTTAATAATCTAACAATATGGGAGTAACCGCTTATCGCAGTACTCTATATTTATATTATACCACTTTTTTACCTGTTGTCAACAGGTTTTTTATTTTATTATGGGTTTCTAATTCAGATATCAGAACTTAGAACTCAGTAATTAGCATGAAACCATTGTAGGTAACACCGTCCCCTACTGAGTTCTGATTTCTGAATTCTAAGTTCTCAGTTCTGACAGCTAAATTAATGTCTTGATAAAAGCCGGATAATGTGGTATACTATAGGGTGAGATAATATTTTAGGAGCATAGAAATGAACAAGTACAAAAAACTGATACAGAATACCGGTGTATTTGCCATAGGAAACTTTGGTTCAAAGATACTGATACTTCTCCTCACCCGCCTTTACTCAGGCAACCTCGATCCGGGCAACTCATTCACGAAAGACCTTCTTGAAACTACTGCGCTGTTTTTACAGCCGATATTCACCTTAGCCTTGCAGGAATACCTCATACGCTTCGGTCTTGACAAGAACTACGACAAGAAAAAGGTTTTCACCACCTCGGCAGTCATAACGTTTACAGGTATGATGATAATGGCGGTGTGTGTGCCTTTGATAAGTCATATACCGGCTCTCAGCTACATAAACGGCTACGGCATCATGCTCACGCTGTATGTACTCATGTCGTCACTGCGAATGCTGTGTCAGCAGTTCGTGAGAGCGAGAGATATGCTGAAACTTTTCTCTCTTGACGGTATACTTGCAACTCTGACGCTTTTCGTCTTCAACATCGTATTCATACCAGTGCTCCACTGGGGAGTAAAAGGCTTCATGCTGTCGGTGATACTCTCAGACTTCCTCTCAACATTGTTCCTTTTTGTTGTTGCAAGACTGGACAAGTACCTCAGCATCAAAAGCATAGATACAGAGCTTGCAAAAAAGATGATGAAGTTCGCCGCTCCGCTGATACCTACAATTGTCATGTGGACTATCACCAGCCTTTCTGACCGTGTATTCATCAAGAACATGAAGAGCGACAGGGTTGAGCTTGGAGAAACTGCCGGTTCGCTTTACGGCTACGCAAACCGCATACCTAACCTTATTTCAATGGTATCGACCATATTCTTTCAGGCTTGGAATATGTCAGCGATAACCGAAAACGATTCCAAAGACCGCAACAGCTTCTACGAGAAGGTGTACAGCGCATACGAAGCCGTGCTTTTCATCGCCTCAGCCGGACTTCTGCTGCTGATAAAGCCGATAACCTCACTGCTGGTAGTATCTGATACCTACAAGGAGTACGCAGACGTTTACCTCTATACTCCGATACTTGTCGTGGCTGTACTTTTCATGTGCCTTGACCAGTTCCTCGGAAGCATATACTCAGCCACAAAGCACACCAAGAACAGCTTCTGGACGGCTCTCATAGCCTGTGTAACAAACCTTATACTCAATGCTACCCTCATCCCTAACTGGGGCATACAGGGAGCTTCTATAGCGACATTCCTGAGCTATTACCTGTGCTTCTGGGCAAGAATCATAGATGCAAGATACTATGTACCGTTCAGGTTCAACGCTGTAAAGTCACTTGTAACGACAGCACTCCTGTTTGCAATGGGCTGGTTCATCATAGTATCTCCGAAATTGTGGGTACTGGGTACTTTCGTACTCTGCTGTATCGTCATAGGACTGAACTACAAGGCTCTCCTGCTCACAGCCAAAAAGCTCCTGAAGCGATAATTAAGCTATCAGAACTCAGAGCTTAGAACTCAGAAATTAGCATGGAGCAATAGTTCCCAAGAACAATGATACTCGTGAGACGGATGAATAAAACAACCGTATATAGGCAAATTTACATCAATCTCAATTGAGACGCATGAACGCATTAAAGTGCTGAAATCAAGCTATATACAGGCATTTGTTCATCAGTCTCAA
>DEBW01000107.1 GCA_002348905.1 Ruminococcus flavefaciens
TCAATTTCTTTTATGCGTTCACTATAACTCATAACGGGTAATCACATAATCATTCCACTTTATACATTTGTGATCTTGGCTGAATGCACAGTAATCGTTCATTTTGATTCTGCCTCCTTAGCCTGTAATTCTCTCATATTGACATCGCCGGAGTATACCCATACTGCGCCATGCACAATTCTATCCATGATAGCATCGGCATGGATGCCACCACCAAGTCTGCTGTGCCAGTCTTCACGCTTGTACTGTGTGCAGAAAATTGTAGATGTGCAGTCATAACGACGCTCAATCAGTTCAAAAATGAAGTGCTGCTCGCTTTCCGTCATGTCATTCAGCAACCATTCGTCAAGAATCAAAAGTTTGTATCCGCTGAATTTTTTCAGAAGTTTAGCTCGACCATGTATATCAAGTGATGCTTCGCTGAGCAGCTGCATGAGATCAGGAGTTCGTATATATCTTGTACGGAATCCCTGCATACAAGCCTGTCTGCCGATAGCACACGCAAGATAACTCTTTCCGGAGCCAGTGAACCCATTGAATACAACTGGCTGGTTCTTTTCGATGAATCCGCAATTTCCAAGCGTTAGGATAAGTTCTTTATCCAGGCCACGCTTTTCATAGTGTACATTCATAAGAGCAGCATCAGCAATACGAAACTTAGCTGCGCTGATCAGGCGATGAACTTTGGCGTTGTACTTGGCGGAATATGTGTAATCAACGGCCATGTTCATGCGTTCATCGAAGGTTAGTGTCATATATTCAGGCTGGTTTTCCTGAAGATCAAAAGCTTCAACCAACTCTCCGAAATTCATTTCGCGAAGTTTTCGTCTTGTCTCTTCACTCAGCATGATTATCACCTCCGTAATAGGAAGCTCCCCGCACAAAACCGGCAGGCGACGGTTCATTTTCCAGCTTCTCACTCTCCTTGTATTCTAAATCCTGACTGGAGGCAAGGATTGCTCTGAGATGTGAGTAGCGCGGTATGCTGACATGGTCAAGTGCCACCTTGCAGGCTGTTTCTAAACGTTCAGCAGAGTACTTCTTGCTCAGTTTCAACACTGACATCGAAGGGTTTATGCCCTGCTCAGAAGTGCGATAGCTTTTGAAAATACGGTCAACAACCTCTAATGTCATCTTACCTATTGATGCAGCCCACTGTCTGACAGTAAGCTCGTTCCATTCAGTCTTCTGGAAACGTTCAGGAATGTCCTCCGGATATGTATCATACCTGTTGCGAACATAACTCGGAAAACGTTTGTGGGATGAGATACGTTCATGACCACAGTAGATTTCAATCATGCTGTCAGTAATCTTCAAATCAACAGTTTTGCCTACAAAACGATAAGGGACAGAATATTTACAGGTTTGATAGGTGACATGAAAATCTGATCCGATAACACGTTTGTATTCCCATACAGCATATTCGTACGGAAATGATGGAAGCGGTCGAAGTGTAATGTGCTCATTTGCTTCAAACACCTCGCGGCGACTGCCTTCGCGCTTCTGAAAAGGCTTATTATTGAATTCTTCTAATGCCGCTGCAACATCGGTTTTAATATCATGTAGAGAATCATACTCATTGTTACGCAGACGTGCAATGATAGCTGTTGCAATCTTTCCTACAGTACCTTCAACTGAAGCTTTGTGTTTAGGTTTCTTAACTCCGGCAGGCATGATCGCTGTGCAATAGTGATTTGAAAAATCCTCATAGCACTGATTAAGGACAATGTCGCCCTCACGTGGATGTGCCACCACGCCAGTCTTAAGATTGTCACAAACAATACGAAGTGTGACGCCACCGAAGTACTCAAACATATGGATATTACAACTGATCCATGTCTGTTCATTCATGTTCAGGCAGGGCTCAACATATGCAAGCTGACTGTACGGAAGAACTGCAACAAAAAGATATACAGGGTGTACTTTGCCTTCTTCAGGATCATTAAGACGCATTGTCTTGCCACTCCAATCAACCTCGCATGTTACGCCTGGTTTATGGGTAATGTGGTTAGTAAGGTTATTCTGCTCAACATATTTTGCGTAATCATCGCAAAACTTAGAGTATCCGACTGGAACACCTTCCTTTACATCTTCTTTGTACTCCTGCCAGAGCAACTTAAGCGTAACACCGGTTTTCTTCAGTTCTGAATGGATATGCTCATAGTTTACGGGAGAGTATACCGTTTCCTTATGAAACTTATCAGGGAAGAAAAGCAGATATACCTCATCATCACTTTTGTCTGCGACATCAGTGTAGTTGATTCCGAGATCATTTGCTCTTGCCCACACTTTTGACACAGATTTCGTTGAAATATGTCGTGTTGCAGCGATAGCTCTCTGTGACATATTTGCTTGCCTAAGCTCAAGAATGAGCTTAACATCAATCTTGTTTGCCATATTTATGGCCTCCTTCATATATATTCGAGGTTTAGCCTCTGCTTATATTATACATGAAGTGCGGTCTTTCTGCGGATCACTGCGTTCCTATTGCGGATTGGTGTTTTCCTTGCTGCGGAACGATGTTTTCCTTCTGATGGATTGATGTTTTCCGGAGCGAAGAATAATCACCTGAAGAACTGATCGATGAAGCAGAAACTGAAGATACCAGCAGCAATACTGCGGTCAGAAACCGTGAAAACATAAAGCATGTACGCAAAACTGACAGTGGTCGCAAGAGAGCGCCTAAAAAACCTGTAGATTTATCACATCTGCCGGTGAGTGTGCGTTATCTGATAGATGTTGATCATCTTAATGCAGAATACGGAGAAGGCAACTGGAGAATAGCATACTGGAGCGAAAGCAAAAGAATCGAATATCTGGATATTCCGCTTAGCGAGTGCACCTGTACCGGAAATTCAGAGCAGGTGATGGCGATGAATTAGAGCACCCTTTTCCGGAGCACTGAGCAAGTGAATCCGGTCAAGAGTGCAGTAGGTAAATCAACTCAGTTAAATTTCAGGATAGTCAATACCATTTTCTTTGAGAAGATTAGTAAGAACTTCAATGTAGTCATAGAGTTTATGAATTTCGATCCAGTTACCATGGCAAAGCTCATCTGCTTCTTCAAGTTCATGACGAGTAATCTGATAGTCTATCCATTTGAGGCATTTATGATTCTTGCTGAACGCACAGTAATCATTCATGTTCTGAATCCTCCTTTGCAGAAGATTTTAAACCATGACGTTCTCTCATGGATACATCTCCTTCTATCATAATTTCATATGAATTATGAACAATACGGTCAATGATAGCTTCGCAAAGGGTTGCATCACATTCATCACCGATACGGGAGTACCAGCCAGAAGGTTCAAACTGTGTACAGAAAATTACAGAACCTTTAATACTGCGGGCTTCGATGATCTCCAGCAATTCTCTTGCCTGACTTGTTGTCAAAGGGGTAAGAAGAAATTCATCAAGTATGAGCAGATCTATCTTCTGATAGTTCTTAATCACCTTAGAGTATGTTCCTTCTCCACGAGCAACTGCAAGTTCATTAAGCAAATCAGGAAGCCTGATGTATCTGACTTTAATAAAATTTCTGCAAGCAGCAATTCCTAAAGCACAGGCAATATATGTTTTTCCATTACCAGAAGCACCTTTTATGATTATGTGGTGACTGTCTGTTATGTACCTGCAAGTTGAAAGTGCAATTATCTCACCTTTGTTGAGGTTTCGGTCAGCGTGGTATTCGATATCTTCAATGCATGCATTGGGATATCTGAATTCAGCGTGGCGGACGAGTTTATCAAGCCTGGTATTTCTTCTTTTTTCCCATTCTTTATCAACTAACATTCCAAATCTGTCTTCAAACGAAAGTCCTTCAAAATGTTCCGGATTTGCGCACTGATTCTCGAAAGCCTCAGCCATTGCAGAAAGGCGAATCTCACGCAGTTTACTGATAGTAGCCTGTTTAACCATTACTTTGCACCTCCATTGTAGTAAGCGGCGCCTCTTGTAATGCCATATGAACTGCTTTCTTTTCTGGATTTAGGCTGTTCAGTTTTTACTGTATCCTGACCATTTTTAAGAATGGTTGTAATATTTTTAAGACTTGGTTTAGGCGTATATGACAAAGCTTTTGCACATGAGCTTTCCAGTCTGTGCGTCGAATATTTGTCTGCAAGTTTCATAAGCGAAGCACATGCTTTGTAACCTTGTTTTTCTTCTTTATGCATTGTTAAGAATGTCTTAACCACAAGAAGAGTACAGGTACCGATATTTTCGGCCCACTTAATAAAGCTTTCTGAATTGTATTCAAGAAATTTACGATGATTTTCCGGCATATGTTCAGGGATATATACAGGATCTTTTTCATATCGTCTTCGAACGTGTGAAGCTATTCTGTTTCCCTGATAGAACACTTCAACACAGTTTTCAGTTGATCTGATATCGACCTTTTTTCCGATGTACTCATATGGTACTGAATACTTGCAGTTTCCTACAGTAATCAGGTAATCCGGCTGTATCTTTGCTGATGACCATACTGCTGTTTCATATGGTTCATTTGGAAGAGGGATAAGATATTCTTTTTCTTCTTCAAGAAATGCCGATAAACGACTTCCTTTTTTCTTTTGAAAATTTCTTGAATTGAATTCAGCAAGTTTTTCTCTGATAGCATAATTAAGTTCATCAAATGAAAAAAACTTTCTGTTTCTGAGTGCTGCCAGAATCCAGGTCTCAACGACCTTTACTGAGCCTTCTGCGCTTGGTTTGTCCTTGGGCTTAACAGGACGTGCAGGGATTACAGCTGTTCCGTAATGCTCAGCCATCTCATGATATGAGCGATTCAGGATCAATTCGCTTCTTGTATTCTTGATAACTCCGGTTTTAAGGTTTAATGTAAAGAGGATGTTAATGTAAAGTTGATTATAAATAGATCTCAAATCTAATGATTATAGGTATTCGACTTTACATTAATATGATATAATTGGATCAATCATAGAAAGGAGGAATTATCATCATGATTGATTCCAGTTACTCAATGACACTGTATGATGCAATCCAACTGTTTCAAAGACACATCATACAAAACTACGGATCCGAATCCAAAACAGCACAGGCTTACATTCGGATCTCTAATGATTTACAGCGGTATGCTAAAGAAACGGATTTGGAGGTTTCCCCGGAAGATGTGATCCAAGAATACTATCGTATTATCGTCGGGGTCCCTGCATTTGAAGCTGTTCCGTCAAAATCAAAAGAACGTCGAGAAAGAGCTGTTCAGATGATTCTGGATATCCTTAATGGAAAAGAACCTAAGAGAAAGTATACCACCCATAAGCGTGATTGTCCCATTACGTACCTGACTGTCATCAGAAAATATGAAACTTTCATGAGAAATGACCAAAAGAGCGATGGCACAGTACGCACGAGATCCGGACGAATCACTGTGTTTTTTGCTTTTCTTGAGGAGTGTAAATGTACATCATTAGAGGGCATCACGCCGGAGCTGTTTGCAAGATTTGTATCGTCCCTCAATGATAGGTATTCATCACAGGGAAAAGCGTCCATTTTGTATACGTTAAGGAATTTCTTTTCCTATGATGAGTTCTCAGGAGCGCTATCTTTCGATCCGATTCCCTTTTTGACAGGGATTCATTCCGGAAAGCATGAAAGACTCCCATCCTTTTACACGGCAGAAGAAGTAAGGCGTATCCTGAATGCTGTCGACAGGAATACCCCATGGGGAAAAACAGTCTATCTTATGATGCTTTTGGCAAGTGTGTACGGTTTTCGCTCAAGCGATATCAAAGCAATGGTTCTTGACAATATAAACTGGAAAAATCGCACAATAAATATCACGCAGTACAAGACGCACAAAGAGATTTCCCTTCCCATGACAGATGAGATCCTTTTTGCACTCCTTGACTATATTAAGAATGTGCGTCCTGAGTCAGACTGTCCGAATGTGTTCATCCGACTTAGAAAACCGTACATTGCATACTCAATGAATGATCACTTTGGCGACAAGATATTACCGTTTTTTGAAATTGCCGGTGTTGATACAAAAGGTAAACATCATGGTCTGCATTCTTTAAGGCATAGTCTGGCAACAAACCTTTTGGTTTCAGGAACCCCGATAAATGAGATTGCTGTGATACTTGGACACACATCTGCGGCATCCACAAAAACTTATGTATGGTCAGATATAGAGCATCTCCGAGCAGCAGCATTGGAGGTGCCTAAAAAATGATCAATGACAAGGAATTTCTTAAATTTGAAGAAGGTTTTTTCAAACCATATTTTGAAAAATTCATAGAGTTCAAGCGTGGAAAAGGTGAAAAAGTTGCTCATTCAACCATGGTTCGCTTAAGAAAACTGAACAATTCGCTTAATACTTACTATGAACATCATATATCTGACCGGATGGTGGAGGAGTTACTGGCTCCTCTTGATGGATTAAGCGAATTAGAACGCCAATATCTTACAGCGAATCTCCGCCAGTTTCGCTCTTTCTTGGCACTTCTCGGGATTGATGCGGCCATCGTCCCACGAAAATATATGAGAACGGTAAAGAGTGAATTTCGTCCGTACATTTTCAGTGACGATGAACTGCGCCGTCTGACTATTGCAGCCGACACGCTTCCTGCATCAAGAAAGTCGAGCTCGCATCAGCAGATATACCCAGTGCTCGTCAGATTACTTATAGGTACCGGAATGCGCATAGGCGAAGTCCTTGCACTGAAGCGGGCGAATGTTGACACTTCAAACGGTGTGATCAATGTTATCAACGGTAAAAATGGCGTTTCAAGATTTATTCCTGTATCCAACAGCTTGAAAGAAGTCCTATTTGACTATGCCAAGACTATAGATATGTCTGATGAGAATAGACCGTTTTTCACTTCCTCCTACACCGGTGGTCATCTTACATATGATGCTATGAAATATATGTTTCCAAAGATGTTTAAGACGGCAGGCATACACAAGTCAGATGGTAAGACGCCAAATATCCATTCTATCCGGCATACATTCTGCACCAAAAGTCTGGAAAAAATGTTGAAAAACGGAATGAATGTCTATACTGCCATTCCGATACTGGCGGCATACGTCGGACATGTGAATTACATAGATACAGAAAAATACATTCATTTCACAGAACAGGGACATACGGATTTCTTGCAGAAAGAATCATCCTTGGGGAGTCTATTCCCGGAGGTGGACAATGAGTGATAATTTATCCTTCTATATACAACGATATTTTATGTCTTACCTAATGAAACAGCATAATTACGGCCCTAATACTGTTTCATCATACCGAGACACCTTTAAGCTTTTGCTTAAATTTATTTCAGAATCTGGTAAAAGCATATCAAAGAAAACTGTTGATGAGATTGACTGCGATGTAGTACTCAAGTTTCTCTCTTGGCTTTCGAATGTCAGGAAAAATGGGGTGCCTACCCAAAATGTAAGATTGGCACATATAAAATCATTTTTTAGATATGTAATGATGATCTCGCCTGAATACTCCGGGCAATGCAGCGAAATACTCAGCATGCCATTTGCAAAGGAAGATAAAAGGCTTCCTGATTGTATGTCTACGGATGCTATAAAGCAAATGCTTTCATCGATCGACTCATCATCTAACGAGGGACTAAGGCATTTGGCAATCTTATCCCTTATGTACGATTCAGCTTGTAGGGTTCAGGAAATCATTTCACTAGATGTCAAAGACTTTCAGCCGGGTCAATGCTGCAGGATATATGTGCATGGTAAGGAAAATAAATATCGCACCATTCCGTTACTGGGAAAAACAGAAAAAATCATCTCAAAATATATCAGGCAATTCGGTCTTATGCAAGAGTCCCCAATGTTTTGCAACAGGAATGGTGACCGGCTAACAAGGCAAGGCATCCGCTACATAATAAGGAAATACTCTAAGTTGGCAAACGATACGGTTCCCGGTATTATAACCGGCTCTGTATACCCACATCGATTACGCCACAGTAAAGCCACACACCTTGTGGACAATGGCGTAAACATTTATAATGTCAGGGATTTCTTGGGACATGAGTCTGTTGCAACAACTCAGATTTACCTGTCAACGAATCCGGAAGTTATCAGAAAGGCTATCGAGACAGTAGCTGAGAAAACAGTATCAGAAAGCCTTGATTTCTTTTCAGACAAAGAAAAGGACGATTTGATTTCCTTCTTGGATTCACTAGGATAACACGCATTTGTTAATGTAAAGTAGGTCATGATGGAATGCCGATCAGACTTTCATTGAAACGGCCGACTTTACATTAACATCCTCTTTACATTAAACCTTTAATGTGAAGCTTTACATTAAAGGTTATCCGGAACAAGAATTC